>JALZFG010000507.1 GCA_030861645.1 Actinomycetota bacterium | reverse complement strand
CACCGCCGCCGGGCGCGACGGAGGTGGCGGAGTCGCGGACGCCGCGTCGCTCGACGCGGCTGCGGACGATCTCGAAGCAGGTCGGCTCCGCGCTCCTCACCCTGCTCGTCATCTCGATCGTGACGTTCGCGGCGACGAACGTGAAGTCGCCGAAGGACGTCGCACGCAACGCGCTCGGGCGGGAGACGACCGAGGCCCAGCTGCAGACGTACCTGAAGGAGCACAACCTCGACGACCCGATCTACGTCCGCTACGGCCGCTGGCTCGGCGACTTCGTGCGCGGCGACTGGGGGGTGTCCGCGGTCACGAACCGGTCGGTACGCGAAGACATCGTCCCTCGCTTCGAGAAGACGCTGATCCTCTCGATCGTGTCGCTTCTGGTTGCGCTGCCGATCTCGATCGTGATCGCCGTCTACATGGCGAGAAGGATCGGCAGCATTCAGGATCTCACCCTGCTGATGGCCACCGTCGTGGTCGCCGCGCTGCCCGAGTTCGTGGTCGGCATCGGGCTCTTGATGCTCTTCGCCGTCACGCTCGGCTGGCTGCCGGTCGACTCCACGGGTCTCTCGTTCGCGACGACCTTCGGCGAGCAGGCGAAGGCGTACGTCCTCCCGGCGCTGACCCTCGTGCTCGCGATGGTTCCCTACATCGTCCGCATCGGCCGTGCCGCGGCCCGGGAGGCACTCGCGGCGCCGTACGTGCAGGCGGCGCTGCTGCGCGGCCTCTCCCGCCGCTCGATCACGTGGGACCACGCGATGCGCAACGCGGCGGTCCCGCTCGTCAACGCGGTGGCGATCAACATCGTCTACTTGCTGAGCGGCGTCATCGTCGTCGAGAACGTCTTCGCGTTCCCGGGAATCGGCCAGCTCCTCGTCCAGTCGATCGGCGCCGGGGACACGACGATGGTGCAGTCGATCGCGCTCGTCATGGGAGCGATGTTCATCCTCATCAGCCTCGCGGCGGACTTCCTGGTCGTCTACTTCAACCCGCGACTGAAGGCGGCCACATGAGCGTCTCCCCATCCGCCGCGCTCGAGGTTCCGCGCGACCAGGCGATCGAGGAGGAGGCGCCGCCGCCGTCGCTCTGGCGGACGCTGTTCACGACGCTGGAGGGCCGGTTCGGCGTCGCGCTCGGAGCGGTCATGCTCCTGCTGATCGCATTCGGGCGTTTCTTCACTCCGTACAACCCGACGGAGATCGGAACGGGTCCCGCTGCCTCTGGGCCCTCGGCCGCCCATCTGCTTGGCACGGACCACTTGGGCCGCGACGTCTTCAGCCGCTTCCTCACCGGCGGCAACACGATCCTGCTCGTCCCGCTCATCGCGGTCACGCTCGCGTTCGTCGCGGGGGGCGGGCTCGGGATGCTCGGTGGCTACCTCCGGGGAGCGCCTGACGCGCTCATCACGCGCACGTTCGATCTCCTCCTGACGCTGCCGCCGCTCCTGCTCGTGCTCGTCATCATCGCCGGGCTCGGCACGTCCCGGCTCGTTCTCGTCCTCACCGTCGCCCTCGTCTTCCTCCCGCGCATGGGGCGCGTCGTCCGCGGCGCTACGCAAGCGGTCGTCACGAACGACTACGTCGCTGCCGCGCAGGCGCGCGGAGAGCGGGCGAGCGCGATCGTCGTCCGCGAGGTGCTTCCGAACGTCGCCGCGCCGGCGATCGCCGACTTCGCCTTGCGGATTACCTACGCCATCATCTTCGTCTCGACGCTCAACTTCCTCGGCCTCGGCGCGCAGCCGCCGAAGCCCGACTGGGGCTTGATGGTGGCCGAGTCGCGGACGTTCATCGCGGTCGCGCCCTGGGCCACGCTCGCGCCCGCCTTCGGCATCGCCGCGCTGTCGATTGCCTTCAACTTCGTCGCCGACGCGCTGACGAGACACCTGACGCGCGAGAGCGCGAAAGGAGTCGTGCCGCTGTGAGCGCGGTGGAGCCGGCCCCGCAGGATCTCGGCGTCCCGCCGCGCCCCCTCGAGCGCGGCGTCGAGGCGGGAACGCCCGTCCTCTCGGTCGACGACCTGACCGTCGGCTACGTCCGCGCCGACGGGGAGCCGAACGTCGTCGTCTGGAACGCGTCGATCACGCTGCGAGCCGGGCGGATCCTCGGGCTCGCGGGCGAGTCGGGCTGCGGCAAGTCGACGACGGCGCTCGCGGCCGTCGGCTACCGGGCGCCCGGCGCGCGCATCCTCCGCGGCACCTCGAGACTGGGGGACGTCGACCTGCTCTCGCTCTCGACCGCCCAGCTGCGCTCGATCTGGGGCCGGCGCGTCGCGTACGTCGCGCAGAGCGCCTCTCAGGCGCTCAACCCCGCGATCACCGTCGGCCGGCAGCTTGCGCAGCCGCTCGCCGTCCACCTCGGGCTGCACGGTCCCGCGCTCCGCGAGCGTCAGCTCGAGCTGCTGCAGGCCGTTGGGCTTCCGGATCCGCGTGCCGCGCTCAGTCGGTACCCGCACCAGTTCAGCGGTGGCCAGCAGCAGCGCATTGCGATCGCGATCGCGCTCTCGTGCCGCCCTGACGTGCTCCTCCTCGACGAGCCCACGACTGGCCTCGACGTGACGACGCAGGCCCGCATCACCGCCCTCCTCCGCTCGACGATCGACGCCACGGGAGTCGCGGCGCTCTACGTGAGCCACGACCTCTCGCTTCTCTCGACCATCGCCGACGCGCTGACGAGACACCTGACGCGCGAGAGCGCGAAAGGAGTCGTGCCGCTGTGAGCGCGGTGGAGCCAGCCCCGCGGGA
>JALZFG010000498.1 GCA_030861645.1 Actinomycetota bacterium | reverse complement strand
GATGCCTCGTAGGCGCAGGAGACGCGGTCGAGATGGATCGCGTGTGTAGTCATCAGCCATCAGCCTTCAGGTTTCAGCCGTCAGTTCACTCGTCTCGTCGAACGCCGCTCCGTGTCGTCGCCAATGTCGCCGGGGACCAATCGGATCCTGATGGCTGAAGGCTGACGGCTGAGAGCTGAGAGCTGAGAGCTGACGGCTACGGCGCATACGTATCCCACGGTGCGATGCCGGCAAGGGCGTCGACGTTGCCGCCGAGGGCCGGGATCATCAGACGCATGTTGTTGAGCATCATGCCGAGGTAGGTGTGCTCCGGGTCGCCGGGTTGGCCCGGCGGGTCGTCGTCGCGGAGTCCGTCGACGTAGACGGCGCCGGCCTCATTGGCGATCTGCTCTAGCACGGCGCTCGGGAAGACCTCAGAGCCGAAGACGGCGGGCACCTGCTCCGCCTTGATCTGGTCGATCAGGGCGGCGACCTCCTTCGGCGAAGGCTCGGAGAAGTCGGACGGCTGGGCGGCGCCGATCACGGTCATGCCTGTGTGCTGGGCGAAATAGGCCCAGGAGTCGTGGTACGTAAGCAGCTTCCGCTGCCCTTCGGGAATCGTCTGTACCGCGATCAGGATCGCCTCATCGAGACCATGAAGAACCGCCTGATAGCGGTCGAGGTTCTGCCGGTAGTAGTCGGCGTTGGGCTGATCGCGCTCGACGAGCTTGGCCGCGACCAACTCCGCGTACTTCATCGCGAAGGGGACGTTCGGCCACAGGTGAGGGTTGGGATGACCCTCTTCCTTGGGGAAGGAGAAGTCGTACGCGTACTCCTCGGGCGCGATCGTCTTGTCGCCCAGCGAATAGATTTCGGCTCCCTCTTTGAGGTTCGCCTCAGCGAGTTCGATGGTCGGGTCCTCGAGGTCGAGACCATTCACGATGACGAGGTCGGCCTTGGAGAGAAGGATGGCGTCGGACGGCGCGGGTTCGAAGGTATGCGAGTTGGTGCCATCGGGAACGACGCCATGGATGTCGATCCGTGTCCCGCCGACGTTGCGGACGATCGAGCTGATCGGAGCGACGGTGGTGGCGACGTTCAGTTTGCCGTTGTCGTCGTCGTCAAAGGAGTCGCTCCAGCCCAGCGACGAGGTTGGCACCGCGGGCGTGGCCGCCTGATCCTGTGCCGCGATCGAGCGGAGTGGACCTGCGAAGGGCAAGACCGCGGCCAACGACGAACGACGGATCAGGCAGCGACGGGACAGTCTCCGAGCGAGCAACGAGAAACTCCTGACAAGAACTCCGGTTCTGATAGAGTCCAGTTTACAACAGATGCAGATGCGACTTCTCGCAACAAGACGCTCGCACATCGTAGAGGAGAGCGGCGAGAGGGTCAAGTGCGCGTGGTACGCTTCGTGTAATCCGCGATACGTCGCCGATGTCAGCCTGTGAAGGGCTCCTCAAGTGGACAAACTTGGCACGAAAAATGGGGGAACGGCAGAGGTCGCCTCGCAGCGGGGGCGATCGCCGGAGGCGCTGGCGGTGCGGTTGCGCGCGGCCGGTCAGCGGGTGACGCCGCAGCGGTTGATGATCCTCGGCGCCTTCGCCCAACCCGGTGAGCACTTGACGGCTGAGGAGGTCTACGACCGCGTCGGGCCGTTGGCACCCGCTGTGAACCGTTCGACGGTCTACCGAACGCTGGAGTTGTTTCGCGATCTCGGCCTGATCTCGGAGACCGACCTCGGCGGCGGTGTTCGGCACTTCGAGCTCCTGGACGACGGTCGGCACCACCACCTGATCTGCCGGGAATGCGGCGAGATGCTCGTCCTCGACGACGATCTGGTCCAGCCTCTTCGCGAGGGCATCCGCGAACGCTACGGATTCTCGGCCACCGTGGATCACCTGGCCCTGTTCGGTCTCTGCGACTACTGCCACCGACAGAGTGCAGAGGGCAGAGCGCAGCCGGCAGAGTCCTGATGACTCTGTCGGTGGGCTTGCTGCCGTCCAGGTCGGCGGCATGGGGTGCAACTGGAGAACGGATGCCGAAGTACGACTACGCCTGCGCGGACTGTGAGGCGCGCTTCGAGCGCGAGCGGTCGATGACCGAGGCGAGTGCGCCGGTCGCCTGCCCGGTCTGCGGCGCGGCCGGCAAGCGGGTCTACACGATGCCAAAGCTTCTTTTCAAAGCAGATCCCCGCGACGTTCGCCCAGTCTGGCACAACCACGACGGCTACAGCCATGCGCATGCTCCACGTCGTGGCAGGCACCGGATGCCGTCCGAAGATCATTAGCGCGAACAGGTGGCACGAGCCCCTCGAGCGAGAGCGTGATCACGTTGCGTGGGTCGTGCCCGGAAGCCCAAACGCGAACACGAGCCTCGATCGCGCGGAGTACCGGCGGACCATCGACGTGGGTTGACGGGCTGCTGGTTCGCGCCTAGGATGCCCGAACCTCTCGCCGCGCTCGTCGGATCGGATGCGAAAAAGGAGCAACACTGGTGG
>JALZFG010000494.1 GCA_030861645.1 Actinomycetota bacterium | reverse complement strand
CCGAGCAGCCGCGGCTTCACGTGCTCGGGCGTCAGCGGCTCGCGCAGGAGCGGGTTGTCGAGCAGGTAGATCTGCCCCACCGAGAGGTAGTTCGCCGCCCGCCAGTAGGCATCGAGGAGCGCGAGCTCCTCGCCGAAGACGGGGCCGCCTTCGGTCGCGATCGTGGTTGCGGTGTCGGTCATCGTCCTCCCTTTCGTGCTCACGCGAGCGGCAGCTCCTCCTCGAGCGTCTCCAGCACGTAATCGGCCCCGGCCTGCCGGAGGGCGGCGCCGTCGAGGTGGCCGGTGGCGACCGCGATCGCCGTGCAGCCCGCGGCGTGGGCGGCGTCGATGTCGAGCGGCGTATCGCCGATGACGGAGATCTGCGAGTTCGGGACGTCGCGGCCGACGATCGCCTCCGCGCGCCCGACCGCCTCGCGGACGATGGCGCCGCGATCCATGCCGGCGCCGGCGTAGGCCCCGAACGTGAACCAGCGGTTGAGGTCGCCCCGCTGGAGCTTGATGTGCGCCGCGCCGTCGATGTTGCCGGTGACGAGCCCGAGCAGGTGCCCGTCGTGGCTGAGCTGCCTGAGCCGCTCCGGCACGCCCGGCAGCACCCGGTAGCCCTCGCTCGCGGCGACCGTCTCGGGCATGTGCTCCAGCCTGCGCTGGATCAGCTGCGCGAGCTCGTGCGCCGTCGGCGGGCGATGCAGCACGGCCTCGAAGGTCTTGGCGCCGACGTCGGGGTCGGTCATCCCGGCATCGGTGTAGCGCCCGATGTCGGCGGGGATCCCGTGCAGCTCCTGGAAGGCGAGCTTCCAGGCCGCCGCGCCCGCTCCGCCGGTCGCCACGAGCGTGCCGTCGATGTCGAACAGCAGGATCCGGTACGGCTCGGGAATCTCGCGAGCATACTCGCAGCCGCCCGCGGACGATCGAGCCCGATTCGCTAGGGTCGGGTCGCACGAACCGACCGGGGGAACGCATGGCCCGCGCGACGAACTTCGGCATGACCGGCCTGGCGGTGATGGGCGCGAACCTCGCGCGCAACGTGGCCCACCACGGGGTCCCGGTCGCGGTGCACAACCGCACGCCGGCGCGCACGGAGCGCTTCATCGCCGAGCACGGCGACGAGGGGCCGATCAGCGCGACCGGCTCCGTCGAGGAGTTCGTGGCGGCGCTCGAGCGCCCGCGGACGATCATGATCATGGTGAAGGCCGGAGCGCCGGTCGACGCCGTGATCGACGAGCTCGCCCCGCACCTCGACGCGGGCGACACGCTCCTCGACGGCGGCAACTCGTTCTTCCGCGACACCCAGCGACGCGGGGAGGCGCTCGCCGACCGCGGGCTGCACTTCATGGGGGTCGGCGTCTCGGGCGGCGAGGAGGGCGCGCTCACCGGGCCCAGCATCATGCCGGGTGGGCCGCGCGACGCCTACGCGAACGTCGAGCACGTCTTCACCTCGATCGCCGCCCAGGTGGACGGCACCCCCTGCTGCACCTACGTCGGGCCGGGCGGCGCGGGGCACTACGTGAAGATGGTCCACAACGGCATCGAGTACGCCGACATCCAGCTGATCGCGGAGGCGTACGACCTGCTGCGCCACTGCGTCGGCCTGGAGGTGCCCGAGCTATCCGAGACCTTCAGCGGGTGGAACGAGGGCGACCTCGAGTCGTTCTTGGTCGAGATCACCGCGATCGTGCTCGCGAAGGTCGACGACGCAACCGGGAGGCCGCTCGTCGACGTGATCGTCGACGAGGCCGAGCAGAAGGGCACCGGACGGTGGACGGCGCAGGACGCGCTCGAGCGAGGGATCCCGCTGACTGCGATCGCGGAGGCGGTCTTCGCGCGCAGCCTCTCGGCTCAGCGCGAGGAGCGCCGGGAGGCGTCCAAGCGGCTCGCCGGTCCAGTTCCGGAGTCGGGGGGCAAACTCGACCGCTCGTTCGTCGACGACGTCCACCACGCGCTCTACGCCTCCAAGGTGGTGGCCTATGCGCAGGGCTTCGCGCAAATGGCCGCGGCCTCCGAGGAGGAGGGCTGGAATCTCGACCTGGGCGCCCTCGCCACGATCTGGCGCGGCGGCTGCATCATTCGCGCCAAGTTCCTCGATCGCATCCGCGAGGCCTACGAGGCCGACCCCGGCCTTCCGAACCTGCTGTTCGTCGACTACTTCCGCGACGCCGTCGCGGAGGCCCAGGACTCCTGGCGGCGGGTGGTGTGCGTCGCGGTCGAGCGCGGTGTCGCGGTGCCCGCGTTCTCCTCGGCGCTCGCCTGGTACGACGGCTATCGGCGCGAGCGCGCCCCCGCCAGCCTGGTGCAGGGCCTCCGGGACTACTTCGGCGCGCACACCTACCGACGCGTCGATCGCGACGGGGTTTTCCACACGCGCTGGGCGCAGGACGGCGCGGAGGTGCGCACCGACGCGTAACCGGGGCTAAAGGCTTGATGTGAACCTCCGCCACGCCCGGATGACGCCCACGACACGGCGCATCTCGCCCCCCTCGCCCTTGCACGTACCACCCCGGGTACGCGCTGCGGACGAGTCGAACGAGCTGCTTGGTCGCGAGCGCCCCCGAGAGCACCCGAGTTTCCCATCAAGCCTCTAGGTGCTCGCGAGCGCCGCGGCGGCGCGACGCTCAGCGAGCTCGGCCACCACCCGGCGGAAGACCCTCTCCGTCAGCGGGTAGGCGGTCATAACGAGCGTGGCGAGCACGAAGAAACCGGCCGGGATGGCGCCGGCGGCGATCTTGATCGACAGAAGCCCCTCGTCCGTCTGGGTCGCCGCGCCCGCGACGTAACCGCCGAGCCCGATCGTGTATGCGGCCACCGCGCCGCCGATCCCCTGACCGGCCTTGCGCATGAACGAGAGGACGGCGTAGCTGGCCCCTTCGGCGCGCACGCCGCTTCGCCACTCGCCGTAGTCGACGGTGTCGGCCTGGAAGGCGAAGATGAGGGTGTTGACCGCCCCCAGCCCAAGGCCGAGCGCGCCGTAGCAGGCGATCCCAAGCGCCGGGACCGAGCCGGGGGCGAGCGCGAGCCCGATCCCGGAGACCGTGCCGATCGCGCCTGCGGCTAGGTACGTGGTCTTCTTGCCGACGGTCTCGACCGCCTTCGGGATCAGCACCGACGCGATGATCATGACGACCGTCTGCACGAGCGTCAGCACGATGTAGAGGTCGGGGTTTCCGAGCACGTCGCGCGCGTAGTAGACCCCGACCGTCTGAATCGAGAACATGCCCGAGAGGTAGAGCAGGCTCGACAGGCAGAGCAGAACGAGCGGACGGTTGTGGCGGAGCATCGACGCCGTATCGCGCAGGCTGACCTTTTCCACGCCGCGCTCCACGGTCTCCCGCGAGGTGGCGAAACACCAGAGGTAGAGGGCGAGCCCGATCAGGCCGAACACGAGCGTCGTGATCGTCAAGGAGCGCTGGAGGTCGTCGGAGCGCGAGATCTGGGGTGAGACGGCAGCCGCGATCAGGAGGATGGTCACGCTTGCGGCCACCGCTCGGCCGCTCGAGAGCTTCGCCCGCTCGTCGGGCTCCTGCGTCATCGCGGCGGCGAGGGAGCCGTAAGGGATGTTGACGAAGGAGTAGGCAAGCTGGAACAGCGCGTAGGTGACGTACGCCCACACGAGCTTGCCGCCGTCGCCGAGCCCGCCCGGAATCGAGAACAGCGCCACGAACAGCGCGAGCAGCGGGAGCGACCCGAACAGCACGTAGGGCCGGAACTTGCCCCAGCGCGTGGACGTCCGGTCGACCGCGCGGCCGGCGAAGAGATCGGTGAAGCCGCCCAGCACCCGCACGAGAAGGAAAAGCGTGCCGGCCGCGCCGGCGCCGATCCCGGCGACGTCGGTGTAGTAGATGAGCAGGAACGCCGACGCCATCGAGAAGGTGAGGTTGTTCGCAGCGTCGCCCCCGGCGTAGCCGAGGTACTGGCGGGCGCGAAGTCTCACGGCAGCGCTCGACAGGCGCTCAGGACAGGCCCCGCCAGCGGCGGCGCAGGTGCGCGGTGACAGCCTTCGGGCGCCGGTCGCGGGTGAAGACGCCCTTCTTGTTGCCGTCCACTCGCATGACCCCCGACGAGGTGGCGAAGTCGGCGAAATTCCAGATCTGCTCGCCGACGACGGCGTCGACCCGGTCGAAGACACGGTGCGACATCTCGAGCAGGTCCGTCTGGTAC
>JALZFG010000493.1 GCA_030861645.1 Actinomycetota bacterium | reverse complement strand
ACTCCGGGTATCGGGGCGAGGTTCAGGTCGTCCTGCTGAACACCGACCGTCGCGAGACGTTCACCGTGGAGCCCGGCATGCGGATAGCGCAGCTTGTGCTCCTGCCCGTGCCGCACGCCGAGCTTCGAGAGGTCGACGAGCTTCCGGAGAGCGAGCGGGGGAGCCGCGGCTTCGGCTCGTCGCACGCCTGAATGGCGCTCGAGCCCCGGATCCGGGTGTCGGCGATCCTGACCTGGCACGAGCGCCTTCTCCTCTGCCGCCACGAGAAGCCCGGCAAGGAGTACTGGCTCCTCCCCGGCGGCGGCGTCAACTCCGGCGAGAGCCTCGTGGACGCCCTCCGCCGCGAGCTGGAGGAGGAGGTCGGGGTGGAGGCCGAGCTGCCGCTCGAGGGGCCGGTCGCGATCGTCGATTCGATCGCGCCCAGCCGAAGCTTCGCGGCCAAGCACGTCGTCCACATCATCTTCGCCGGCGACCTGAGCGGTCGCTCGCTGGAGGCGGTGACGTCGCAGGACGCAGCCGTCCGCGGCCACCGCCTCTTCGCGCTCGACGAGCTCGCGGGCATCGTCCTCCACCCGCCGATCCAGCGCTTCCTCGCCCGGTGGCAGCCCGGCGACCCGGCCGTGTACCTCGGCGCACTGTGGGCGCCGTAGCAGCGGGGGGCGCGCTCGCCGGCTGGTCGCTGCCGCGACGTTAGAGAGCGGCGAGCGCGGCGAGCCGCTGAAGCGTCAGGCGCCCCTCGTGAGGCGCCCGCACGGCCGGGAGCGGACGCTCGTCGAAGGAGCGGTTCGGCGCGAACTCCTCGCGGCGCACGACCGAGCCGCGCTCGAGGGTGACGACGATCCCCTCGGGCAGCTCACGCTTCGTCAGCCGCAGGCGCGCGTATGCCTCGACGAGCTCGAGCGCGTGCTGCGTCGACGCGAAGAACGTTGCGCCGGCGGCCTCGCCGAGCCAGAGCGGACGGCCGGCGCCGCGAGCGCAGTACACGAATCCCTCCTGCCGCTCGTCGAGCCAGGCGGCCGCCATCGAGCCGCGAAGCTCGGCGAGGACGTAGGCGCGCGCATGCGAGTGCTCGACGAGCGCGAAGATCGCCTCCGAGTCGACGGTCATTCCCGGCTCCGCGCGCTCGAACCCGTACTCGGCCAGGACCTCGTCGTCGTTGAAGATGATCCCGTTGTGAACACCGATCACGGTGCCGTGCCGAATCGGGTGGTTGTTCGCGTCGATCGTGGGGTGGCCCTTCGTGTAGTCGCGCACGTGGAGGAGGACGTCCGTCGTCGCGTCTGGAACTTGGATCCGGTCGAGGAGCGCGCTCGCGCCGGAGCGCTGCTTGTACACGACGACGCCGCCGCCGGGCGCACGGCGCGCGTAGCCCGCTGCGTCGGCGCCCCGCTCGGCGATCCCGGCGAGCAGGGCCTGCGCCGCGAGCGTCCGCTCGACGCCGCTATCAGGACTCAGGCTGTAGCCGGCGATCCCGCACATCGTCCTTCGAACTCGGCTCCCGTTCTGACCCCTTCGCCTTGAGTTTGTGACGCATCGCAGGACTCCTCTTCCTGCGACGGACAGCCGTACTTGCAGGTTAGTACGGCCATGTTTGTGGCATGTAAAAAGGCGAGGGTCGGCGGATACGCTGCGGCAGGATGCCCGTCTTCGTCGATTGCCACACCCACATGGTTCCCTCCGGGGACGACGGCGTGGGTTCCGTGTCCGAGGCGCGGGCGCTCTGCCGCGAGGCGTACGCGCGCGGAACGCGCATCCTGTTTGCGACCCCGCACGTCTGGCCGCACCTCCCCCTCGAGCCCGAGCGCGAGGCGGCGATCCGCAAGGCGTACGCCGAGCTTCGCCCGCAGGTGGGGCTCGAGTTGCGGCTTGGTTTCGAACTCACACCGACCGCCGCGCTGCTCAACGACGATCCCCGACGCTACGTGCTCGAGGGAACGGACGCTGTCCTGATGGAGGTGCCGTTCTTGGGCTCGACCGCCATCGTCTTCGCGCTCGCCGAACGCATCGCGCAGGAGGGGCTGCGCCCGGTAATCGCGCATCCAGAGCGGACCGAGTCCGTCCTCCAAGACCCCTCGCTCGCGACCAAGCTCGCCGAGCGCGGGTGGCTGCTGCAGGTCAACGCGACGAGCCTCCTCGGACGCCATGGGCCGGAGATCGAAGAGCTCGGCTGGCGGCTGCTCGAGGAGCGCGAGGCGACCCTTGTGGCGTCGGACGGGCACCGCAGCACACGCCCGCCGTACCTCGATACCGCATTCGCGCTCGCGGGGGCACGGTTCGGTGAGAGCGCGCTCGCGCTGTTCGACGGCTCGGCGCTCGGTATCCGGACAGGCGCTCCGGGCGCGGCCCGGCTCCCCTCGTAGTTCCTGCGGGGCATCGGCGAGCACCATGTTCGCCGCGGCGCGTCTCCGCGACTCGCGATATGGGATTGCGGCGTCGCGAAAAGCCTCGGGCTGCCATCGCTCAGGGCAGCACGCTCGAGACCTGCCCAGCTTCGGGCGCGCTACCCGACGATGCCGAGCAGCGAATCGACAGCCAGCCCGAGATCCATCCGCTCGTTGAGCCCGCCCAAACACGTCTTCGCATCGATCGCCAGGCCGAAGCGACGGTTGCGCGCGCGCAAGTCCGCGGGAGCGGCGGGAGGAGAGCAGGTCGCGGCAGACGTCGAGTGCTCGCTCGCGCGCAGGAGCCTGTGGTAGCATTGGCGAAGCTCAGCTCGACTTCGCGGCCGAAGATCTCGTCCGCTCCCTCCAGCTCGACGCGGTTGTCCACGACACGGCGCAGCGCCTCTCGCGTTGGTTTCGAGCAGCTGTCGGATCCGGAGGAGCTCGTGTCGAAGCTGTGAGAGGCAATCGCGAACGCGCTCGGGCGACCAATCGCGAGGCCTCCGTCTTACCTTCTCGTCAGTCGCCGTGAGCAGCCGGTAGCGCCACTGACCGTGGAGCGTGACCGGGACG
>JALZFG010000492.1 GCA_030861645.1 Actinomycetota bacterium | reverse complement strand
CGCTGGATGCGCGCGCATCGCCGCGGACGCGCGTGCGCCGCCCTCGAGCGTGTCGAGACGCGCGAACGCGAGCGCCATCCGCTCGAGCGGGAGCGCGAACGTGACGACGCCGCATCCGTCGACCGCCGGCAGGATCTGCTCCTCAGGCAGCTCGGTCGCGGAGGCGACCTCGCGCAGCATCTCGCGCTGCACCGGATGCTCCGGGAGGCGGTACCCCGGGCTGTCCCAGCCCCGCGCGCGGCAGAGCGCCAGCATGCCCGCGTGCTTTCCCGAGCAGTTGTGGTTGATCGGCGACGGCGGCGAGCCCGCCGGCCCGCACTCCAGCTCCTCCTCGCACGCGGGAGCCTGCGCCAGGAGCGAGCGGACCGCGTCGAGCTGGGCGTCGTCGGCCTGGTGCGACGCGCACGTGATCGCGATCGCTCGCTGGTCGAGGTCGGGCCGCGCGCGCACGAGCGGCAGTGCCTGGAGGGGTTTCGCCGACGAGCGGAAGAACGTGACGAGCCGGGCGTCTCCGGCCGCCTCGAGGCGGGTGCCGCGGACGTCGACGGCGACGGCGTGCACGCGGTGGACCGCTTCGATCGCGCCACCGCGGACGACGGCTACGCTGACCGGGTCGGAGGCCATCCGCCGGAGACCCTAGTGCCCGAGTTCCCCGAGGTCGAAGCCCTGCGCCACGCGCTCGACGATCCCGTCCGCGTGTTCCCGATCGTCCGCTCTGGACCGGCTCACGTCGCGACGCTGAAGACCTTCGACCCGCCGCTCGGCGCGCTCGACGGCAGGCGGCTGGCGGGCGCGGAGCGACGCGGCAAGCGCCTGCTGCTGCCGACCGACGACGGCGAGCTCCTGCTGATGATCCACCTGATGACGAACGGCCGGCTGCGATACCTGCGCGCCGGCGAGGCGGGACCGAAGCTCCCGGCTTTCCAGCTGGAGTTCACGGGCGGCGGGAGGCTCGTGCTCACGGAGCCGGGTGCCCGCAAGCAGGCCGGTGTCTGGCTGTTGACGCCGGAGGCCGCCGAGGCGGAGCTGGAGCACCTGGGTCCGGAGGCTTTCGGCCTCGGGCCCGAGCGACTGCGCGAGATTCTCGAGCGCGAGCCGCGACGCCTCCACCCGCTGCTCCGTGACCAGCGGGCGCTCGCGGGCATCGGTCGCGCCTGGTCGAACGAGATCCTGCACCACGCCCGCCTGTCGCCCTTCGCAGTCTCGACCGAGCTCGACGACGAGGAGGTCGAGCGGCTCGCCGCGGCGATCGACGACGAGCTCAGGCGGGGCCTGGAGCTCCGGAAGCGCGGGGCGAAGGATGCGCGCGCCTACCGCGTGCACGACAAGCTCGGACAGGCATGCCACGTGTGTGGGACGGCGATCGCGCGCGTCGACTACGAGAGCCACACGATCTACTACTGCCCGCGCTGCCAGACCACCGGCCGGATCCTCAAGGACAGGCGCCTGTCACGGCTCCTTCGCTGAGCGTGTGAAGCGCGCGTCTGCGCCGGTTCTCGCTGGTACCGTTGCTCGCCCGATGATCGATCGCTCCAACCTGATCGCGCACGACCTCCAGGCCTCGCCGCCCGACGTGCGCATCGGACTGTCGCGCGCGGGGGTGACCGGCGTCAACAAGGCCGTCCGGATCAGCCACGCCGGCACAGAGAAGTTGATCGGTGCGACCATCGACTGCACCGTCGACCTCGATCCCGATCAGAAGGGCGTGCACATGTCGCGCTTCCCCACGCTCTTCGAGGAGGCGATCGACGAGATCGTGCTCGAGGAGGTGTTCCTCGTCGAGGAGCTCGCAGAGCACCTGGCGCGGCACATCGTCGCGCGACAGCGGGCGTGCCGAGCGGAGGTGCGGATCGTCGCCAGGTACCCGCTCGAGCGGCGGACGCCGGTCACCGGCCTGGCGACGCAGGAGATCGTCTCGATCATCGGCCTCGCCGCCGCGCGCGGGCGCGACGCGCGGCGGGCCGTCGGCGTCGAGGCGACGGGGATGAACGCGTGCCCGTGCGCGCAGGGCCTCGTGCGGGTGCAGGCGGCGGAACGCCTGCTCGAGGCCGGCTTCGACGGCGACGAGGTCGACCGGATCCTCGAGCTCGTCCCGGTCGCGACACACAATCAGCGCGGCCGTGGCACGCTGTATCTCGGTACGCGCGGGGCCGTCAACGCCGAGCAGCTGGTGCGCATCGTGGAGCAGTCGATGAGCTCGCCCGTCTACGAGTTGCTCAAGCGCCCCGACGAGCTGTTCGTCGTCGAGCACGCACACCTGCAGCCTCGCTTCGTCGAGGATTGCGTCCGCCTCGCCGTGCGCGCGACGCTCGAGGCGTACCCCGATCTCGACGATCGCGACTTCCTGCTCGCTCGGCAGGCGAACTTCGAGACGATCCACAATCACGACGTGCTCGCCGAGCGGTATGGGACGGTTGGTGAGCTGCGGGGCGAGCTCGAGACCGGGGTACCGGCGCCCCGGCACACGGAGCTGCGCGACTGGCTCGCGCGCCCGGGCAGCGGCTAACCGCTTCCCGTTCGGTTAGGGGCCTAGCGAAGCGGAATCTGGTAGCCGCTGATCCAGCTGTTGATCGTCGTCCAGTCGATGTTGTTGAAGAACGCCTCGATGTAGGAGCTGCGGTCGCCGCGGTAGTCGAGGAAGTACGCGTGCTCGTAGACGTCGAGGGCGACGAGCGGCGTCGCGTTCCAGATCGGATACGTGTTCTGGAGGTCCCCGATGTAGTTGAACAGCCGCCGTTCGTCCCAGTCGTACGCCGTCCAGGCCCACCCGCGCCCGGCCATGCCGGTGGCCTTGAGGTCGGCGCGCCAAGCCCCGACGGAGCCGAAGTCGCGCACGATGAGATCTCGAGCCGGCCCGTCCGGGTCGCCGCCGTCGCCGCCGAGATGCTCGAAGTAGAGCTCGTGGTTCTTCACTCCGCCGACGGCGAACGAGAGCTCGACCTTGAGCGCGCGGATCTCGGAGTACACCTGGTTCGCACCGGCGAGGTCGACGTCGGCGAGCTGGCCCAGGATCTCGTTCCGCTTCGTGACGTAGCCCTCGTACAGCCTGTAGTGGGCCTCGACGCTCTCGCGCGAGATGCCGTCGAGCTCATAGAGCGAGGGCTTGAGCTCTCGCGCCGTGATCTCCTCGTGCTTGAAGGCGAGGGTTGCCATCTGTCTCCTTTCGAGGAATGCGACGGCGGAGCATAGCTCGGCGTGATTCTGGGAAAGTCAGCGAATCGGGGCAATTCGGGCGAGCACAGAAAGGAGCTGAATCATGCCGTTCGAGGTTCCTCCCCTTCCGTACGCGTACGACGCGCTCGAGCCGTTCATCGACGAGCAGACGATGCGGCTGCACCACGACAAGCACCACCAGGCCTACGTCGACAACGCGAACAAGGCGCTCGAGGGCACCGAGTGGGCGGATCGTCCGGTCGAGTCGGTGCTGGCGAACGTCGAGCTCATCCCCGAGGACAAGCGAGCCGCCGTCCGCAACAACGCCGGCGGGCACGCGAACCACGCGCTCTTCTGGGAGATCATGGCCCCCGGCGGCGGAGGCGAGCCCTCGGGCGAGCTCGCCGCCGCGATCAGCGACACCTTCGGGGGCGTGCAGGAGCTCAAGGCGCAGGTGAACGACGCGGGCGTGAAGCGCTTTGGAAGCGGCTGGGCGTGGCTGCTCTGGGACGGGACCGGGCTACTGGTGACGTCGACGGCGAACCAGGACTCGCCGCTTATGGACGGCCAGGTCCCGCTCCTCGGAATCGATGTCTGGGAGCACGCCTACTACCTGAAGTACCAGAATCGCCGGCCCGAGTACCTCGAGGCCTGGTGGAACGTCGTCAACTGGGACGAGGTCTCGCGGCGGTTCGACGCGGTCGGCGTTTAGGCCGCGCGCCGGCAGGAACCTGGCCGGCATGAAGACAAAGCGCATCATCGTGATCGCCGCAGCCTTCGTGCCGCTCGCC
>JALZFG010000485.1 GCA_030861645.1 Actinomycetota bacterium | reverse complement strand
ACGTATGGTAGCGGAGCCCTTGCGCCGGCGGCGCGCCCGCGACGGTACCTCCGCATGAGGAGCGTGAGAACCCTGGTACTCTTGGGCTCGTGCCTTTCGGTGTCTCAATCTGGGAGATCCTCATCCTCCTCGTCGTGGTCTTGCTCTTGTTCGGGCCGAAGCGCCTGCCCGAGATGGGACGATCGCTCGGGCGCGGCATGCGCGAGTTCAAGGACTCGATCACGGGCAAAGACGACGAGGTGGCCGGCGAGCTGCCGCGGTCGACCGAGCAGGAACGGGTCTCCGGCACGCGCGAGCACGACGCCGCTCGGTAGGCGCGCGTGAAGGTCCTCCCGCGGCGCCTTCGCCACGGTGAGGAAGCGACGCTCGTCGAGCACCTCGACGAGCTTCGTCACCGCCTCATCCTCTCGATCGTCGCCGTCGCCGTGGCGTTCGGGGTCGCGTTCGCGTTTCACGAGCAGGTGATGGACTGGCTCCGGGCGCCGCTACCGCCGGAGCGAGAGAACGATCTCCTGACGCTCGGCGTCACCGAGCCGTTCTTCATCTCGCTCAAGGTGAGCCTCTACGCCGGGCTCGCGCTCGCTCTCCCGCTCGTGCTCTGGCAGCTGTGGAGCTTCCTCGCGCCGGCGTTCGAAGAGACGCTCCAGCGGGTGATCGCCGCCTTCGTCGCGCTCGCGACCGTCCTCTTCGCCGGAGGCATGGCGTTCTCGTACTACGTCGTCCTGCCTCGTGCCCTCGAGTTCCTGACGACGTACGACTCCACGCAGTACGACATCCAGCTGCGGGCGTCCTCGTACTACACGTTCACGACGGCCGTCCTCGCCGCCCTCGGGCTCGTGTTCGAGCTACCGATCTTCGTGCTCGCGCTCGTTCGGCTCGGGATCCTGACGTCGCAGGAGCTGCGGCGAAACCGCCGTGTCGGCTACGTGATCGCGATCGTCGTCGCCGTCGTGCTGCCCACGGTCGACCCCGTCTCGCTCGCCTTCGAGTCGATCCCGCTCGTCGTGTTGTTCGAGCTCTCGATCTGGCTCTCGGTCTTCTGCGAGCGCCGCTGGCGCGCCGCCGGCTCGATCCCCGAGCGCGAGGCCGTGCCCGCGCGGTGACGCGCGTTCTCTCGGCCGACTGGCTGCTTCCCGTCGACGCGCCCCCGCTCGCCGACGGGGCGCTTGCGATCGAGGACGGCCGCATCGCCGCCGTTGGCACCCGCAGCGAGCTCGGCGACGGCGAGCGGTTCGACGGCGCGGCCATCGTTCCCGGCTTCGTCAACGCGCACTCCCACCTCGAGTACGCGGTGTATGCGGGATTTGGAGAAGCGCTCGAGTTCGCGGCCTGGATCGCGATCCACGTCGAGCGCAAGCGGCGAGTCGGGTGGGACGATCACCTTGCGGGAGCGCTCCTGGGCGCGGCGGAGTGCCTCGCCTCGGGGGTGACCACGATCGGCGACGCGAGCTACAGCGGCGCCGCGGGCATCGCGGCCGCCCAGCTCGGCCTCCGCGCGATCGTCTACCTGGAGGTGTTCGGCAGCGACGCCGACGAGGCGCTGGACAGGTTCGAGCGGTCGAGAGCGCGCGTCGAGCCGGTTCTCTCGGAGCGCGTCCTGCTGGGCGTCTCACCGCATACGCCCTTCAACATCAGCGACGAGATCTACCGCGCCTGCGCCGAGCTCGGCCTGCCGGTCGCCACCCACGTCTCCGAGAGTGCCGCCGAGCTCGACTGGCTTCGAACGGGAGATGGACCCCTCGCAGGCTTCTCCCACCGCTTGGTCGCGCCTTGCGGGACGAGCGGCGTCAAGCGACTCGCCCGAGCGGGGGTGCTCGGCCCGCACATGGTCGCCGCCCACTGCGTTCAGGTCGACGACGAGGACATCGGCCTCCTGGCCCGACACGACGCGGCGGTCGTGCACTGCCCGCGCTCGAACGCCCTGCTCGGCTGCGGCATCGCCCCGCTTCGGGAGCTGCGCGCCGCCGGCATCCGTGTCGGAGTCGGGACGGACAGCCCCGCATCGGCACCGTCCTTCGACATGTTCGAGGAGCTGCGTACCGCGGTCTACCTCGCCCGCGCGCGGGCGCGCCGGGCCGATGCGCTCACGGCGAGCGAGGCACTGGAGCTCGCGACCCTCGGCTCGGCGAGAACGCTTGCGCTCGCGGACGAGATCGGCTCGCTCACCCCGGGCAAACGCGCGGATCTCGCCGTCGTCTCGCTCGAGGGCTCGCCGTATCTACCATGGGAGGATCCGGCTGCGGCCGTCGTCTTCGGCGGCTCACCGGAGCGCGTCGTCCTCACGGCAGTGGACGGCGAGGTCCGCTACAAGAAGGGAGAGTTCGAGTGGCACGAGCTGCGCAGAAGAGCCGCAAGCGCGAGAAGACGCCTGCTCGACGCCGTTCCGGCGGCGGCAGCCGCCCCCAGCCGGTAGCCGAGCAGACGATGTTCTTCCCTCGCCTGCGCAAGCAGGCGAAGTGGATGTTCGTCTTCCTCGCGCTCGTCTTCGCCGTCGGCTTCGTGGCATTCGGCGTCGGCTCGAGTCTCCCGAGCGGCATCGGTGACATCTTCCGGAACTCCGGCGGCACGAGCTCCGGTCCGTCGGAGTCGGATGCGCGCGAGCGAATCGCGAAGAACCCGAAGGACGCGGAGGCGTACCGCGAGCTCGCGACAGCGCTCCAGCAGGACGGGAACATCAAGGAGGCGATTCCAGCGCTCGAGCGCTACCGGCAGCTGCGACCGAAGGACGAGGACGCACTGGCGACGCTCGGAAGCCTCTATATGCTGAGAGCCCAGCGCCTCGAGAACGAGCGCGCGGCGGCGCAAGCGGAGATCCTCCAGGAGAACCCCGGCGCCGCCTTGCCGAGCCTGCAGGCGAACGGGCAGCCGGTGATCGGGTCCAACCCGATCACGGATGCGGTCGCCGGGCCCGCAACCGAGCGACTCAACCGGATCAGCGGCGAGCTGCAGAGCGCCTACTCGAACGCTGTCGGCGCGTACAAACAGTACGCGCGGGCCAAGCCCGGCGACCCGCAGGTACAGCTCCAGCTCGCGCAGACGGCGTTGAGGGCGAATGACGCTCTCACGGCAATCTCGGCGTCCGAACGATTCCTCAAGCTCGCTCCCGATGATCCGAACGCCCCGATCGTCCGGCAGCAGCTGAAGCAGCTCAAGCAGTACGTGGCGAGTCAGGGCGCTCGTTAGACTCTCGCGAGCGAGCGATTCTTCGTCCCGCGTCCTCGAGCAGCGTGGATTTCAGCGTCAATACGGAGCAGGTTCAAGACGGCGTGCACGTGATCTCGCTGACGGGCGAGGTCGACCTGTACACGGCGCCGGAGTTCAAGCAGGAGCTCCTGCGCGTGATCGGCGACGGCGCCGCGCGCGTCCTCGTCGACCTCACCCACACCACGTTCATCGACTCGACGACGCTCGGGGTGCTCGTCGGCGGCGTCAAGCGACTGCGGCCGAATGGCGGCCAGCTCTCGCTCGTGTGCAGCGACCGCAACATTACGAAGATCTTCGAGATCACCGGCCTCGATCGCGTCTTCACGATCTACCCGACGCGAGACGAGGCGCTCTCCGGCCTTGCCCTCCACGAGACGCCGCCTGGTTAGGCCAGTCCTCGCCGCGGCGGCGCTCTCGACGCTCGTGGTCGCCCTCGCGAGCGGGTGCGGAACGGGAGGGTTGCCAGCCGAGGGCGATTCGACGGCGGGTCAGCAGCTCTTCGTCAAGAATTGCGGCACCTGCCACACGCTCGCGGACGCGGGCACGAGCGGGCAGATCGGGCCCAACCTCGACGACGCATTCGGCCCCGGGCGCAGGCAGGGATTCGAGCAGAGCACGATTCGCGCGATCGTCTTCGATCAGATCAAGTACCCGGCTCCCGCCGAGGCGTCTCCAAAGGTTCCGCCGATGCCGCCCAACCTCGTCAAGGGCGACGATGCCGTCGCGGTCGCCTCGTACGTCGCGAGCGCCGCCGGCCTGCCTCCCCGCCAAGGCGGCGGCGGCAGGATCGCGGCGACGAGCGGGAAGGACATCTTCGTGCAGGCCGGCTGCATGGGCTGTCACACGCTGAAGGCCGCCGGCTCGACCGGGACCGTCGGGCCGAACCTCGACGAGGCGAAGCCGAGCGTCTCGCTCGCGATCGACCGCGTGACGAACGGCAGGGGCGCGATGCCCTCGTTCCGCGGCAAGCTCGACGAGAAGCAGATCCAGGCGGTCGCCGAGTACGTCTCGAAATCCGCAAGGTCGGGCTAGCGCCCGAGCGTGACGCCGACAGCCCCGCGGCGGTGGTCGAGGCCGCGTTCGCGACCCGGCGCTCGCGCGAACCCTCAACCAACCCTCAAGGGGGTCTGGCCCCCTTGAGGGTTCTCGATCGCGTCTAGCCATGAGAGAGGGCGCTCACGAAAACGCGGCGCGCGTGAAGGAAGCCGCACGGATGTGGAGAGGAACAGTTACGCCAGCACTTTTCCGGCGCTCTTCCCCGTACCCTCATTGCTGTGTCTCGTCCGCCTCGCGTCCAGGTCCCCGGCGGGATCTACCACGTCATGACCCGTGGAGTTCGCAAGCTTCCCATCTTCCTCGACGACGGCGATCGTCTCCGCTTTCTGTCTCTCGTCGCCGTCGTCGTCCCGCTCCACGAGTGGATCTGCTCCGCGTACTGCCTGATGACGAGTCACTATCACCTTCTCGTAACGACGCCCGAGGCCAATCTTGGACGTGGAATGCAGCTGCTGAACGGCGTTTACGCGCAGACGTTCAACCGAAGGCACGGCGAAGTCGGACACGTGTTTGAGAGCCGGTATCAGTCGCCCCGCGTCGAAAACGAACAGCACTTGCTCGAAGTCACCCGGTACATCGTGCTGAACCCCGTTCGAGCCGGGACCTGTGACGATCCCGCCGAGTGGAAGTGGAGCAGTTACCGCGCCACCCTCGGCCTGGCTACAGCACCACGGTTCCTCGCACTCGACTCCGTCCTCGATCTGTT
>JALZFG010000478.1 GCA_030861645.1 Actinomycetota bacterium | reverse complement strand
GGCGAGCGGGCCGAGGTCATCGCGGTCGGCCCCGCGCTTCCGATCTCGCGGCGCAGCAGCATGGGCGTTCCGGTCGGCGTGCGCGCCAACCTCGCGCTGGCGCTCGCGCGCGGCGACTTCGACGTCGTCCACGGCGTCGAGCCCGGGCTCCCGAGCCTGTCGTACCTCGCGCTCCGCGACGCGCGGGCGCTCACCGTCGCGACCCTCTTCTCGCCCGACCGGCTCACGTACCCCCCGCGGCGAGGGCAAAGAGCACGCCTCAACGCGCGCATCGATGCCCTCCTCGCGACGAATGACGAGGTCGTCGCTGCGGCCGAGGAGCGTCTCGCGGGCGACTACCGACTGATCTCGCCCGGCGTCGACACCGACCTCTTCCGCCCCGGCCGCAAGCGAAAGCTGATCGTGCTCGAGTGGCGGCCGATCGAGCGGCCGCTGACGCGCTCGGTCCTGCGAGCGCTGCGGGAGCTCGATGGCTGGGAGCTTGCTCTCCTGCGCACGAAGCCGCTCGCCGGTCGGCCATCGATTCCCCTCGCCCTGCGCGGGCGTGTCCACGTCCGCACGGCGCGAGACGGCGTCGCGCGCGCGCCGCTCCTGAACGAGGCGGCGATCTTCGTCCCCGCCCTCCGCGGGCTTCAGCGCGTTTCACTCGAGGCGGCCGCCGCGGGAGCGGCGATCGCGCGTCCGTCCAGCGTCGTCCTGCAGCCCGAGCTCGCCGGGGCGGCGGTCGCCCGCCTCGCGGAGAACGCGGATGTTCGCTCGCAGCTCGCCGAGAAGGAGCGGGCGCACGCCGAGGACGAGAGCTTCACGGCCGTCGCCGAGCAGCTCGATCGTCTCTACAACGGTCTCTCGCGGCGGCGGCGACGCGCCCGGTCCGGCCCCGATCCGCTCGCCGGACGCCCGTGGATTCTCGCCGACCTCCACGTCCACACCTCGTGGTCGTACGACTGCATGATCGATGTCTCCGACCTCCTCGACCAGGCGCAGGCGAGCGGGCTCTCGGCGATCGCCGTCACCGATCACAACGTGTTCGGCGGCGCCCGCGAGGCGCTTCGCCTCGCCGAAGACCGCCGGCTGACCGTCATCCCGGGGGAGGAAGTGAAGACCGACGGCCAGGGCGAGGTCATCGGCCTCTTCCTGACCGAGGAGATCCCGTCGGGCCTGTCGTTCGCCGCGACGATCGCGGCGATCCGCGAGCAAGGCGGACTCGTCTACCTCCCCCATCCGTTCGACCGCATGCACGCCATCCCGGAGCCGGCGACGCTGCACCGCCACCTGGCGGACATCGACGTGCTCGAGGTCTACAACGCGCGCCTTCTCTTCGAGACGGACAACGAGGAAGCGGCTCGGTTCGCGCGCAAGTACAACCTCACCGCCGGCGCCGGCTCGGACGCGCACGTCCTCCCGGGGCTCGGGACGGGCGTCGTCCGGATGCGCGCGTTCGAGGGGCCCGAGGACTTCCTGATCAGCCTGCGGACGGCGGAGATCGTCCGCCGCCCCAAGTCGCTCATGTACCTCCAGTCGCTGAAGTGGGTCGCGCAGGCAAAGGAACGCGTCCGCTATGGGAGAAATCAGCTTCGCCCCGTGTCCCCCCTCCCTGTGCCGACCGACGAGATCTACGACAAGTACCTCGAGAAGGCGATCGCCGAGATCAACGAGCTCGGCGACGAGGTCTCGCGGGCGGCGCCGCCGGGGCGCGTGCCGGTCGTCGGCTCGGGACATCCGCTCGCGGACGTGTTCTTGCTCAAGTACGAGCCGAAGACGTCGGAGCTCCACGAGGGGGTCGCGTTCTACGGGCGCGCCGGTGACGCAATCCTGAAGTCGCTCCAGCGGCTCCGCGTCGACCCGATGGCGGTGTACGGGACGAACTGCCTCAAGTTCGAGGGCGAGCCCGCCGAGGAGGCGCGCGGATTCCTGGCGCGCGAGCTCCACATCGTGCAACCGAAGCTCGCCGTCGTCATGGGCGACGAGGCGCGTGCGTTCGTGAACGCGCTCGAGTTCCCGCTCTCCGCGCCGCTCGAGCCGAAGCTCGGGGAGCTGCAGTCGTTCACGCCGACGGTCGACGCGCTCGTCGTTCCGGACATCGACGCGTCGCTCGACGAGCAGGCGGCGAAGACGCGCTTTTGGCGGGCGTTCAAGGCGCTGGGCCAGTGGTGGGCGGAGCTGCCGCCGTACTGACGCGAAGAGAGCTGACGTCGCGCCTCGCGCTGTTCGCGACCCTCGCGGTCGCGCTCGCCGTCTACTACGCCGTCGTCGACAAGCTCTGGCACGCGTCGACCGACTGGGACGTCGCGTTCCTCGCGCTGTGCCTGATTCCGGCCGTGTTCGCGCTCGTCTACCTGACGCTGCCGCTTCGCCTGGGGGAGGGAATGCTGCTGCTCGCGCTCGCCTTCGGCCTGGTCGCGCTCGTCCTCGAGCGTGCCAATGCCGAGATCCCCGCCAACTTCGCCAAGCTCGGCGCGATGACGGCGCTCGGCTTCTGGTTTCTGACCTACTTCGAGCGCGTGAGCTGGGTGGTTCTCGTCGCCGTGCTGATCCCGATCGTGGATGCCTTCTCGGTCTTCCGCGGCCCGACGAAGCACATCATCACCAAGCGGGAAGAGGTCTTTACCGCGCTCTCCTTCGCCTTCCCCGTCCCCGG
>JALZFG010000429.1 GCA_030861645.1 Actinomycetota bacterium | reverse complement strand
ACCGCATTCCCAGCCTGCACGAGCGCGCCGCGCACCTGCGCCAGCACATGGAGGAGGCGCGCCTGCGGGCGCGGGCGTACACGCGCGAGCACGGGGAAGACGACCCGGCGATCGCGGGCTGGAGGTGGCCGCACTGAGCGATTAGGGTCGTGTTCACGCCTGAGGACCGCACGCGGGTGCGGGAGGGCGTGCTCGCGCTCGCGCGCGCCGACGCGAGGATCAGCGGCGGCGCGCTGACTGGCTCCGCGGCGGGCGGTGCCGAGGACCGCTGGTCGGACGTCGACCTCTCGTTCGGCGTCGCCGACGGCGTCGATCCGGAGGTCGTCCTCGCCGATTGGATCAAGCGGCTCGAGCCGGCTTCCGCGTGCTCCATCACTGGGACCTCCGGAGCGGCCCTACGATCTACGCGTCTTCCTGCTTCCCGGCGGGCTCGAGCTCGACGTTGCGGTCACCCCCCGGCTCGCGCATGCGCGCGGCGGACCGCCTTCCCCAACGAGGTGGTCGCGCCGTACGAGCAGGCGCTCGTCCGCTCGCTTGATCCGCGCGAACTCCGCCGCGCCCTGGCGCTCACGGTCGAGCTTTTCCTGGCAGAAGTCGCCGAAGTGAAGCGGAGCTCGCGGAGCGCTTGCGCGCGCCGCTGCTCGGCGAGCCATAGGGTCAGGCCGGTACCCGAGCCGTTTTCGGGTCGGGCACTGTTTGATGTCGGCCCTTTGCCGGTCCTTCTCGTCTGCCGGCTCGCGCCTCGTCGGGCGACGGCAGCGCTGTGCCTCAAGCGTCAGCCGACGAAGTGACTGTCGGCGTCGGCTCCCGCTCCCCGGTATCGAGCCGAAACGGCGGGTACTCATCGCGCATGAGGAAGGCATAGGCGGCGACACGGGCGACCCAGCGGTCGAGCCCCATCACGAAGTCGAAGATCGTGCGCGGGTAGCGGCTGGTGAAGAGAAGGACGACGGCCGCGATGAGGACGAGGATCCCGACGAGCCCCCAGCTCCCGAACCACCGCCCGTTGTCGCCGTCCGCCCCCCAGCCCCAGCCCCAGCCGCCGACGAAGATGCCGACGATGATGTAGTGCGGGATGGCGAGCAGCCACCACTTGACGAGCACGAGCCCGCGCGAGAGCTCGGCCGGGTATTCGATGTCGAGGCGGGCGGGGTAGTTGTCGACTCGCCCGAGGGCGAACGGCGGGTAGCGGTCCGTCCCGAGCGCCGCATAGGAGTAGAAGTGCACTCGCCACGTCCAGCGCAGGACGCCCACGCTGAAGTCGAAGAGGCCGCGTGGATACCTCCCCGTGAAGAGGATCGCGAAAAAGGCGATGACGGTCACGACGGCAAACGCGATCCAGAGGAAGGCGAGCACGATCACGTGCGGGATGATCAGGAGCCACTTGACGAGCCAGAGCCACCGGCTCAAGTTCCGGTCGAGCTCGCCCTCGAACGCGACGGGGTACGGCCGTCCTTGTGGTGCTTCCATCAGTGACCCTGCTTCCATCAGCGACTCTCCTCCTTTCGTGCTCGCTCGGCGCGCTCCTTGATTCCGAGCAGCGTCTTCCGCTCCATGATGAAGTGTTCACCGACGCTCGCGGCGGCAGCGACGGCGAGGATGAGCGCGCCGCCGAGCATGACACCAAACGCCCTCGTGGCGTCGAGGACAGCCGCCTTCTTCTCGCTCACCGCTGTCAGCGACATTTCGGCTCCGTCCGTTCGCTTCCCACGGCTCCGAAACCGCCGCGGGATAGCCGAACGCTCAAGCCGGCTTGCTTCGCACGCGCGGCGAGATGTCTGCCCATGTCGGCGGCTGCGCCGACGATGGCGACTGGATGCGGCAGCATTGTCAGCTCGGTTCCTCAAGCACGGTGCGCATCAGGTGCCTCCGCCGAACGTCCTTTGCGCTTCCACGCTGGCAACCGGCCCGGCGAGGAACATCGGGGTGAACGCAGTTCCGCGTTGCGGAGAAACCCTGAGGCCTGCGCCGGTTGCTGATGACGGCACGCGCCTCGCTCCGCGCGGGCTCGGAGGTGCATCAGGCTCACGGAGGGCGGCGATCTCGAGGGCTCGGCTGCCTGCTACGGCTGGCCTGTCGCGAGCACCTGAGGCGCGGATTGTTTGATCCGGGTGCGCAGCCACTTCCCCCGTGCCTCCGCTTCTTCGTGGCAGACGGTGACGAGCGCGAGGAGCTCGCGGTCTCGGACCGCCTGCGCGGCCTGCGCGAGAATGACCCAGGCGATCTCGGCCTCCTGCGCCGTCAGGTAGAGGTTGCGGAGGTCGCGGAGCAGGAGCACGCCGGACAGCTCGCTGCGTCCGAGCAGCTCCGCGCTCTTATGGCGGAGGGTCTCGAGCAGGCTGGGCGACTCCGCGACGCCCTCGTCCCGTGCCCGGGCGCCGTATCGCTCCGCAAACGGCGTGAGCCGCTCGAGGTGGTCGGCGCACTGACGCGCAAGCGCGTGCCCGAGGTGATAGAGGTCGTGCTCGACGGCGTGGCGCTCGCCGATCGTGCGGAGCTCCTTCGCGAGGTCGGACTCGGCGTCCTGGACGTCCGCGATCGCCTTGTCGAGCTTCATTCCTCCACCGCCTCGCGGACACCCTCTCCGCCCGCCGTCGCTGCGACCCCGTCGGCGGCCGGCTCCGACGCCGTGGTCGTCGGGGCGGGAGCAGGGGAGCCGTCGCTGTCCGCGACCTTCTCGAGGCGCACGGCAGCAAGCTTGAACAGCGGCTGGTGTGAGACGGGGTCCCAATCCGTGATCGTCAGCTCATTCGCGGCCCGCGGCCGCCCGTCCGGCTCCGCCCGGTCCGGCTCGTCCCAGTAGCCGTAGTGAAACGGCGCGAAGACGACGCCGTCGCGGATCCCCGTCAGGCGCGCCTTCGCCTCGATCCGCCCGCGCGGCGACTCGACCCGGACGAGGTCTCCCTCCGCGATCCCAAGCCGCTGCGCGTCGGCCGGGGCCAGCTCGACCCACGCCGCGGGCGCGGCGGCCTGGAGCTGCCGCGCGCGCCCGGTTTTCGTGCGGGTGTGCCAGTGGTATGCCGTACGGCCGGTCGTGAAGAGGAAGGGGTAGTCGTCGCTCGGCTGCTCGTGCGGGGGCGCGTAGGGCGCCGTCTTCAAGATCGCGCGGCCGTTCGCTTCGAGCTCCGCGTGGTCCTTGCGCTCGTAGGCCGCACCGGTCAGCAGGTCGTGGCCATAGTCCTCGCAGTACTCGGTCTGCGTGTTGAACTCGTGATCCGTGTAGAGGCGCTCCGTGCCGTCCGGCGCGTCCTCGGTGCACGGCCATTGGATGCCGCCGCTGCCGCGCAGTTTCTCGTAGGAGAGTCCGGAGTAGTCGCAGGGGCGGCCGCGTGTCATCCGCTTGAAGGCGTCGAAGCACTCCTCGGGCGTGCGCCACTTGATGAGCGGTGCGCCGTCCTTGTCCTTCAGGCCGAGCCGAGCGGCGTAGTCGATCAACATCTCCATGTCGGTGCGCGCCTGGCCCGGCGGGTCGACCGCCTTCTCGGAGAGGTGGACCGTCCGGTCGTGGTTCGTGTAGGCGCCGGTCTTCTCGCCCCACATCGCCGCGGGCAGCACGACGTCCGCGAGCTGCCCCGTCTCGCTCAGGAACGCGTCGCTGACGACGACGAACAGGCGGTCCTGGTCCAGGATCGCCCGGATCCGGTGCAGCTCGGGCAGCGAGACGGCGGGATTGGTGGCGATGATCCAGAGGAAGCGAATCGACCCCTCCTCGGCGTAGCGGAAGATCTGCATCACGTGGGTCGGGGGCGCCCAGGTCGGGATCTGCAGCGGGTCGACGTTCCAGATCCGCGCCAGCTCCTCGACGTGGTCGAGGTTCTGCCAGTTGCGCATTCCCGCGAAATCGCCGTCGGCGCCGGTCTCGCGCGTGTTCTGCGCCGTGGGCTGCCCGTTCATCTGGAAGACCGTGCAGCCGGGCTTGCCGATCATTCCGCGCAGCAGGTTGATGTTGTTGACCTGGCACGCGGACGCGGTCGCCTGGTGCGACTGGTAGACGCCCTGGAGGCACGCCGAGACGAGCTTCCCGGCCTCGCCGAGCACGCGCGCGGCCGCGCGGACGTCGTCGGCGGGTACGCCGCAGATCTCGGCGACGCGCTCCGGCGGGTACTGCATCACGTTCTGCTCGAGCTTCGAGAAGCCGACCGTGTGCGCGTCGACGAAGTTCTGGTCGACCCAGCCATGCGCGAACAGCTCGTGCTGGATGCCGTTGAGCAGAGCCAGGTTGGTCCCGCCCCGGATCGGCAGGTGCACGTCGGCCTCACCGGCCACCTTGGTCGGACG
>JALZFG010000422.1 GCA_030861645.1 Actinomycetota bacterium | reverse complement strand
GCTCTGACCGCTACAGCGTCTCTCGTTCGCCCGGCGCGGCGACCGCGTGCGGCGCTTGGCGACGGCTTGCACCAGAGACTCGGTGAGCTCAGGTGGAAACCTCATCGAACGGCTTCGCGTCGACCCGTCGCCTGGAGAGGCTTTTCCCCGTTCGAGTCACCGCAACGGCACCGCGAACCAGTCGGCGCCGCTGTCGGTCGTGCGCCAGAGCGCGTTCATCTGGCTACCGCCGAGCTGCACGAGCGCCGCTCCGACTTTGGCGCTGAAGCCGACCCATTGGATGTCGGTCGCGCGCCCTGGCGTCTTCGCCGCCCTCCACGTCCGGCCGCCGTTGGTCGTGCGCAGGAGGCGCGCGCCGGCGCCGTTGCCGAACAGCACCGCGACCCGTTCCGACGCCGGAGCGAGCACGGCCGAGTTGGCCAGAGGCGGCGTCTTCAGCTGCGCGAAGGTGACGCCGCCGTCCGTCGAGCGCCAGGCGCCCGCCAGAAGCCCGGTTGGGCAGACGGCCCAGATCACAGTCGGCGACGCCGGCGCCAGCTCACCGCCAAGCCCCGCGTAACAGAGGCCGGGACCGCTAGTGAAGGTGCGGCCACCGTCGCTGGAGCGCGCCAACACGTTGTGCGTCATCGGTCCCTTACTGGCGCGCGTGCCGAGCAGCCAGACCTTCGGCCCGAGCGCCGCCAGGCCGAACAAGGAGCCGTCGGCTGCGAACGGCAACGCAGTCACGTCCCAGCGGTTCGCCACAACCGGCGCACGCTCGAGGTGGTACTGACTGCAGCGCTGCGGCGTGCAGCGCGCTGTGATGGCGTACGCCTCGCCGCCGGCGGTCGTGAACTGGAGCACATCGCCGAGCGCCAGCCGCCGCCAACTGGCGCCGCCATCGTGCGTCGCATAGAGCACGCCGTCGATTTGGGGGACGTAGACGTAGCCGTCGCGCCCGTCGGCGAAGCGCAGCATCGGGACGCTTCCGGTCTCCGGCAGTGGTGGTGTCGGGATGCTGACAAAGCTGTTGCCGGCGTCGGACGTGCGCGCGATTGGGGTTGGGGTTGGGGTTGACCCGGTTTCGTTGACACCTCCACGCTTGGGGTTGCAAGCCCCGAAAGGAGTCGAGGTGCCAAGGACGAGACCGCCGTATCCGCCGGAGTTCCGCCAGGAGGCGGTACGGCTCTTCCGCTCGAGCGGGAAGTCGCAGCGAGAGATCGCGCGTGACCTCGGCGTCGCCGGCGAGACGCTGCGGAGCTGGATCCGTCAGGCCGAGATCGACGCCGGCGAGCGCGAGGGCCTGACGAGCGAGGAGCGCGAGGAGCTGCGTCGGCTGCGCCGCCAGGTGCAGGTCCTCGAGGAGGAGCGGGAGATCTTGAAGAAGGCAGCGGCTTTCTTCGCGCGCGAGACCGATCAGCGGCGATGAAGTTCCGGCTGATCGCGGCGGAGAAGGCAGAGCACAGCGTCTCCCGGCTCTGCACGGTGCTCGGAGTGACGAGCGCCGGCTACTACGCCTGGCGGCGGCGCGGCCGCTCGCCGCGGCAACTGCGCGATGCCGAGCTCGAGCGGCTGATCGTCGCGATCTACGACGGCTCGCTCAAGACGTACGGGGCGCCGCGGATCCAGCTCGAGCTTCGCGACGCGCACGGCGTCCGCGTCGGGCGCAAGCGCGTCGCGAGGCTGATGCGCAGGCGCGGGATCGAGGGCGTCTCCCGGCGCGGCAAGAAGCGGCGGACGACTCTGCCCGACACGAAGGCGCCGCCGGCTCCCGACCGCGTCGGGCGGAGGTTCGAGGCCGAGCGGCCGAACGCGCTCTGGCTCGCCGACATCACCTACGTCGAGACGCGCGAGGGCTACCTCTTCCTCGGCCTCGTCATGGACATGTGCTCGCGCAAGATCGTCGGCTGGTCGATGCGCGACGACCTTCGGGCCGAGCTCGTCGTCGATGCCCTCGCGATGGCGCTCGCGCGCAGGCGCCCGCCGGCCGGTCTCGTCCACCACTCCGACCGCGGCTCGCAGTACACCTCGCTCGCCTTCGGCAGAGCACTGCGCGAGTCGGGCCTCGTCGCCTCGATGGGCAGACGCGGGGACGCGTTCGACAACGCCGCCTGCGAGAGCTGCATCGCGACGCTGAAGGAAGCGTGGACGAAGCGGCACCGCTACACGAGCCGCGACCAGGCGCGGCTGTCCATCTTCCGCTACATCGAGACCTTCTACAACCCCCGTCGCCGCCATTCGTCCCTCGGCGGCATCAGCCCCGATGAGTACGAGCGCCGTTTGCAGAACAGACTACAACGGGAGGAGATTGATACAATAGAGACAACAAGAGCAGCCTAGCCCGCAGGTGTCAACGGGAACGGCGCAAGCTCGGGTCGAGGCCGCCCAACAGGCCTGGCGCCGCTCGGTCAGCGAGTGTCTGGCGCTGATCGACTTCCTCGACGCGCGGATCGCGCCGCTGGAGGCCGAGCTTCGGCCGTTCGCCCACGCCGACCCACGCGCGGTGCTCTTGGACACGATCCCCGGCGTCGCCGAGCTGCTCGCGTTGACGATCGCGGTCGAGGTCGGCGAGATCAGCCGCTTCGCGCGGCCGGAGAAGCTCGTCTCCTACGGTCGGATCGCCCCACGC
>JALZFG010000415.1 GCA_030861645.1 Actinomycetota bacterium | reverse complement strand
CGACGGCGGCCTCGCAGAGCTCTACGTGTCGCTCGGCCCGCGCGACTTCCTGCGCGGGCGCCGGGTCGCGGTCGACGGGACGAGCGGCGTGGCCATCGGGGTCGACCGCGCCGGCCGGCTGGAGCTCGACGTTGCGGGCGAGCGGCATTTCCTCGAGCGTGGCGAGGTCGTCTACGAGCAGTAGGGGGCGGAGCATGTCGAGCGATGAGGAGCCACGAGCGCCCGAGACGCCGGACGAGGAGATTCGGCAGGATCCCGGGATTCCGGGGTTCGACGTCATCAGCGACAAGCCGAATCCATCTCCTCCCGACGTCAAGGACGAGTCGGCCGAGGAGCGCGAGGCGTACGAGGATCCGGACCAGGAAGGTCACATGACCGCGCCGGAGGAGTAGGGGAGGCCTCTAGCCGCGGCGAAAGACGAGGCGCGCGACGGCCTCGCGGACTTCCTCGAGACCGGCGGCGTTTGCGACGTCCCCGTAGACCGACTGCGCCGCATAGGCGATCTCGTCCGTCGCATCCGCTCGCACCCCGAGACCCGCGGCGACCGAGCGCGAATGCTCGCGGCGCAGGACGCAGACGAACGCATCGACGCGCTCGAGCTCGCTGAGGTGTCGCGCCTCCGCCAGCGACCCCTCGAGCTCAGCCGCGCTCGCGACGTTGACCGTCACGTGCTGCCAGCCGCCGGGCCCGTGCAGGTGCAGGACCGGCGCAAGCAGACGACCGGGCCTGGCGGACTGCTCGAGGAGGCCTGCGAGCGCGCGCTCGAACGCCGCTCGGCGGAGCATCCCGAAAATAGTATTCGGCTCATCGATGGCGGTCCGCGCGAACGCGACGCAGCTCGGGACGAGCGAGACGCCGGAGGCGGCCGGGTTGCCGGCGCAGCGGGCGGTCACCCGCGGCCGAGACGGGACGCTCTGGGCGGTGTTCCCGGAATCCGCGGGCGGGAGGTTGCGCGTTCTCCGGTCCGACTCCGAGGGCGGCGCGTGGGAGCCGGCGAGGGACAGCGAGGTGCTCTCGCCGGTCTACAACGCGTCGCTCGCGATCGACGAGGAGGGCGACGCCGACCTGGTCTACGCGGGGGAGGGACCGCGGTACCTCTACTACCGGAAGGGCGAGCCGCTCGAGCACGGGTGGCGGTGGTCGATTCGCGTCCGCATCTTCGACGTGCCGCTGCTCGCCTCCGTCAACGCCGTCGCGCACGCCGAGCACGACGAGTGGAAGATCCACGTCGTCTGGAGTCGCGGCGGCGAGTTCAGCTCCGCCTACTACAACAGCTTCACGATCGACCCCGAGCGTGAGATCTGGCTCGGCACGAGGGAGCGGATCGCCGGCCCGTTCGACCTCGCAGGCCACCCCGCGCCCTCGCTGGACATGAACCGCGAGACGAAGCAGCTGTGGGCGGCGATGTGGGGCGGGAGCGCGGGCGCCGTCGTGAGCGAGGCAACGTACTACGGCGGGCGCTGGAAGTGGAGCGCGCCGGAGCCGCTCGCGCAGACGGGGCCGGCGGAGGAGGGCTCGCTGTCCGCGGTGTGGACGGGCGATGCGTTCGCGGTCAGCTACGGAAGCGACGGCGAGCTCGTCTGCCGCACGACCGCGGGAGCCGACGCTCGCGCGCCCGAGCCCGCCGCCCGGACGTCGCTCGGGGTCGACCGGCGCGGCACCGTGCACGTCTTCTCTCGGGGCACCGCTCCGGGCTCGCTCTACCACCGAACGCTCGAGGGGGGCGCGTGGAGCGAGGCGGAGGAGGTTCACCCGGGCCCCGTGACGAGCTTCTCGTGCGAGCAGCACGGCGACGAGCAGGTCGGCGTGGTCGTCGCCTCCGGGAGCAGCCCGCCGTACAGCGTCGAGTTTCTCTCCGTCGGGTAAGTCGGTCGTTCGACCAAAAGGAGTCACGATGGCAACAGTCGAGTCGGGGGCGTCCCAGATTCAGACCGTTCTCGCGAAGGGAGGAATCTCCGATCCGTTTCCGACCCTGGAGCAGGCCCGCGGCGATGCCGCTCGCCGTCAGAAGATCGGGGACATCCGCAGGCAGATCAACGAGCGGGGCATCAAGTACATCTTCTTCCAGCAGGTCTCGGTCTCGGGTCACGTCAACGGCAAGGGCGTCTCGGCGACGCAGTGGGAGAAGGTCGCCGAGGACGGCTACCAGCTCGTCTACGGCGCGACGGCGGACCTCTTCGTCGACCGCCAGGACCGCTACATCGGCTTTGGGCCGGAGGAGTCGGAGCTCGCGGCGGTCGCCGACCTCGACACGTTCGCGCAGCTCCCATGGGATTCGCGCGTGGCGCGCGTCTTCTGCGATTGCTACGACACCGAGACGGGACGCCTGCTCGAGGCCGACCCGCGGCAGAACCTGAAGCGGACGATGAACGAGGTCGAGCAGGAGCTCGGCTACACGTTCCTGTGCGGGATCGAGCCCGAGATGATGTGGATGAAGAAGACGGACGACCCGAACGAGGCCGAGGGCATCACGAAGCCGTGGTGCTACCACATCAACCAGTTCGAGGAGCTGCGGCCGATCATCCTCGACGTGATCGACTACGGCGAGCAGCTCGGGATCTCTCCGACCTACGGCGACCACGAGGACTCGCCCGGACAGCTCGAGCTCAACTTCCTCTTCGACCGCGCCGTGCGAACGGCCGACAACCTCTCCACCTACCGCCAGATCTGCGCCGCGGTCGCGCGCAAGCACGGCGTGCTCGCGACCTTCATGCCGAAGCCGTTCACGGGCGTCTCCGCCAACGGCGCGCACCACCACTTCACGCTCGTCGACGGGGAGGGCAACAACGTCTTCTACGACCCGAGCGGGCCGGCGAAGCTCTCGGAGCTCGGGCGCCAGTTCATGGGCGGGATCCTCGATCACTACCGCGCGCTCTGCGGCATCACCGCCTCGACGGTGAACTCCTACAAGCGTTTCTGGGACTTCGGCTTCTGGGCTCCGATCTACAAGGACTACGGGTGGCAGAACCGGACGACGCTCGTGCGCGTCGCGAGCGGCGGGCGCTTCGAGTTTCGCGCCGTCGACTCGGCGTGCAACCCGTACCTGACGCAGGCCGCGCTCCTGCGGGCCGGCCTCGACGGCGTCAAGCGCGGGCTCGACCCGGGCCCGCCGCAGCAGCGCAACGTCTACGACGTCCTCGCCGAGGGCGGCGAGATCCCGCGCGTGCCCGAGCACCTCGGCGAGGCGCTCGACGCGCTCGCCGACGACGAGGTCGTCAAGGGCGCCTTGCCGGGCCGCCTCTACGATGTGTACATGCACTACAAGCGCGACGAGTGGGAGCGCTTCCTCTCAGCGGTGACGGACTGGGAGCGGGAGCGCTACCTCGACGTCCTGCCCTAACCGGAAGGGGACGACATGTGCGGGATTGCGGGACTGATCTACAAGCGCGGCGAAGGCCGGATCGGCCACGACATGATCGAGATGTGCCACGCCCTCGGCCACCGCGGCCCGGACTCGACGGGGTTCGCCCTCTACGGCGAGAACCGGCAGGGCGACTACATCGCCTGGGTCAAGCTCGAGGAGGCGAGCCCGCTCGAGCGGTCGGACTACGAGCGGTACCAGCGCGAGGAGATTCGGGCTCGGATCGAGCGGCTGGGCGGCACGGTGCACGAGGCGCGCAGCGTCCTCTCCTACGCCGACCGTCTCGACTTCTCCTACGACGGCGAGCTGAAGCTCCTGATCGACTCGATCGAGGCCGTCGGGCCCGAGGTCGAGATCACCGGCGTCGGCCGCGCGATGGAGCTCGTGAAGGACGTCGGCCTTGCCCGCGACGTCGGCGAGCGCTACGAGCTCGGCTCGTTTCGCGGGACGCACGGGATCGGGCACGCGCGGATGGCGACCGAGTCGAAGGTGGACGTCTCGCACGCGCACCCCTTCTGGGCCTATCCGTACGCCGACATCTGCGTCGTCCACAACGGGCAGATCACGAACTACTGGAAGACTCGCCGTCTGCTCGAGGGGCGCGGCCACCGCTTCCGCAGCCAGTGCGACTCCGAGCTGATCGCTGTCTACATCGCCTGGCAGCTCGACGGGGGCCTCTCGCTCGACGACGCCCTGCACTCCTCGCTCGAGGACCTCGACGGGGTCTTCACGTACATCGTCGCGACCGAGAACGAGCTCGGCGTCGCCAAGGACGAGCTCGCCGCGAAACCGCTCGTCGTGATGGAGTCGGACTACGCCGTCGCGCTCGCCTCGGAGGAGGTCGCGCTCCGCACGGTCTTCGACGAGGAGCTGCCGAGCTACGACCCGTACGACCAGGTCGTGCTCTCGTGGGAGAAGCCCGCGGCTCTCGCCGTCGCCGAGAGTCGCTGAGGCGGCGGATGGACGTTCGTTCCCTTCCGTTCGTCGACGTCGCGGCCGCCGAGCGAACCGCCGAGATCGACGCCCACGGACTCGAGTTCCGCGAGGTCAACCGGCGGATCAAGCAGGCGCTCGCGGGCGGCGTGCGTGACATCACCGTCCTCAACCCCGGGGCGAAGCACAACCTCGGGGTCGGCATCCTCCAGCCCTGCCGCCTCGTGTTCGAGGGCTCGTGCGGCTACTTCGCCGCCGGCCTCATTGACGGACCGCGGGTTCACGTCAACGGGCGGGTCGGGTGGTCTCTCGCCGAGAACATGATGGACGGCGAGGTCGTCGTCGACGGGGCCGCGGGGTCGTGCACCGGCGCCGCGCTCCGCGGCGGCACGATCGTCGTCAGGGGCAACGTCGGAGCGCGCACGGGGATCAACCAGAAGGGCGGCAACATCGTCGTGGGCGGCGACGCCGGCTTCATCACCGGGTTCATGATGCAGAAAGGGCGCATCGTGGTCTGCGGCGATGCCGGGCGCGCGACCGGCGACTCGATGTACGACGGCGAGATCTTCGTCGGCGGGACGATCGGGTCGCTCGGAACGGATGCCGTCTTCGCCGAGGTCGACGCCCTCGACCGCCTCTGGCTCGACGAGATCTTCGATCGCTACGGGCTCGATCAGCCCGCGCGGTGGCGGAAGATCGTGGCGGGCCGCAAGCTCTACAACTACGACAAGCTGGAACCGGCGGAGAGGAAGATCGCGCTATGAGCGAGAGCGGGCGGATGGAGAACAAGTCCAAGATTTGGACGGACGACGTCATCGAGGACATCCGGATCAAGTCCGAGATCGGCCGCTACCGGATGCGCGGCTTCTCGATCTTCAAGGAGATCCCCCACTGGGACGATCTCACCTTCCTGCCTGCCACGCTCACGCGCTTCGTGATCGAGGGCTACCGCGAGAAGTGCGTGACGAAGACCGTGCTCGGCGCCCGGTTCGCCGAGAAGCCGCTCGAGCTCGACATCCCCATCTACATCACGGGAATGTCGTTCGGCGCGCTCAGCCGGAACGCGAAGATCGCGCTCGCGAAGGGCGCCTCGCTTGCCGGCACCGCCACCTGCTCAGGCGAGGGCGGGGCGATCCCCGAGGAGCGCGAGTACTCGACGAAGTGGATCTACCAGAACATCCAGAGCCGCTACGGCTTCAACCCGCACCACCTGCGGCAGGCGGACATGGTCGAGTTCTTCATCTCGCAGGGGTGCAAGCCGGGGGCGGGCGGTCACCTGATGGGGCAGAAGGTCTCGCCCGAGGTCGCGGCGATGCGCGACCTGCCGCCCTCGATCGACCAGCGCAGCCCCGTCCGCCATCCTGACTGGCTGGGCCCGGATGACCTCGCGATCAAGATTCAGGAAATCCGCGAGGCGACCGACTACAAGATCCCGGTCCAGCTCAAGATCGGAACCGCGCGGGCCTACGACGACGTGCGCAT
>JALZFG010000400.1 GCA_030861645.1 Actinomycetota bacterium | reverse complement strand
GACAGCGGGAGCCCGACCGATCGAAGCGCGTTGACGGGCGCGCTGATAACTCCTACGCTCTGTAGGCTGGCGCAAACCCCCCCAAATCGGTAGGCGTCGGCTTTCCGCGGCCGGGGCGTTCCTTCCGCTTAGGGACGCCTCGGCTTCTTTTTTCCGGCTCGATCGACCCGACCGAGCGGCCGTCCGGTTGATCGCATCGATCTAGGGCGCGGGATCCCCGAGCAGTCGCCGTCGCTCACGCCGGTTCAGCGCGGAAGAGCTGGGATCCGCCACGACGATCTCACCCACTCCCCGTAGCCGAGCGGCGTCCACGATTGCGTCGGCCACACGCCGGCCGCTGTGGGTGACGACCGCGAACTCCACGTCATCAGGATCGTCGAGCGCCATGCGCGCCCGGGTGAGATCCTCCTGCGCGAACTCGCGGGTGACTCGATTCCACAGGACCGAGCGGGTATCGCAGCAGCCGCGTCCCGTCGCCTCCTTGAGCGCGAGCGCGGCGACCGTGAGCCGTCCACCACCCTCAGCGACGCGTCGCGCAACCCCGCGGAGCTCGGCGTCCGCCTGTTCGCTTGGGCGGTACACGACGAGCACTCTCGCCGGCGCTGCGGTCACGCCGCCATGTTAATTGCGCCGACGTGGCACCGGCCCGCACGCGCTCGCAGAGCCGATAGCGATGTTCGCGGCCCGGAGCGCCTCGTCGCGCCGTAAGTAATCGTCGATGCGCGTGATCTTGTCGCCGTCGATGGTGAAGACGTTGTAGATCTCGCCGGCGGTGTCCAGATCGTCTACCGCGAGCTCTCGAGCGCGGACTCCCACAACGATGTGCCTGTCATCCCCGAGCAGCTCGAGCGAGTCGATCTCTTGATTTTCGTCATATGCCGTCATGAACCCGCCTATGACCTCGTCGGGTCCGTGGCAGACCAGGTCGGGGCGGGCGCCCTGCCAGACGACGTCCAGGTCAAGCGCGGCGGCCATCGACTCGGTGTCGCGGCGGCGCAGCGCGTCAAACCAGGCCCAGAGAAACTCGAGGGTACGGCGCTTCACGGTGCTCTCCCTTCGTGGTGTTTCGGGACAGGCGAAACACCCGCAGGGAGGCGCTCGGGGCGGCGCGGAGCTGCGTGATCGAGTGGCGTTCTAACGTCAGCCAGGCACGACATCGATCCTAGTTCACCGGAACCTACGGGCTCGGTTCGAGGTAGAACAGCTCGGTCGCGATGTCCTGCTTGGTGTCGATGCCCGAGACGAAACCGCGCACCGTGCGGCCGGTGATTCGCTCGACCTCGCCGACGAACTCGGCCTCGTGCTCGTACTGAAAGTAGATCCGTAGATTCCGCAGGCGCTCGTGCTCGCCCGCGTCGGCCATCCTCTGCTCCGGCCGAGTCAGGCTGTGCTCCAGCGTGGACAGGATCACGTCCGGCCCGACGTAGCTCGTCTTGGCCTTAGTCGGGCCGCGTCCGAAGATGTCCTTGTACAGCCGCACCATCGCGTTCGACAGCTCGGCCAGATGAAGCTCGGTCCGCTCCTCCTCGGTGCCGGGCTGCTCGCGGGAGAGTTCCGCGTCCATCGGTCCTGCTTCCTCGTTCTCTGTGGGGCGGGCCGCGCGGAAGGAAGAGAACGAGAACCAGGCGGGCGGCGTGAAGCACCCTCAAGGGTAGCTGCGGTTACGCGGCCTGGCTACGTCCACGTGAAGCGCATCTCGGCCGGCGCTCGCGCGGAACGGCTCGAGCTCGGCTCGCTGTGAGGTCGCGCGCTCGATCAGCGCGGCGAAGTCCACGTCGGGAAGCCGCTCGCGGAGGCCGGCGAGGTCAGCGAGATTCACCCAGAGGATCTTCTTGCCCTCGATCCCGATGGCGAGGAGGTCGAGCTCGGCGAAGCGGCTGAGCGGCGAATAGGTGAGCACGCGCCCGTTCAGCTTCAGCCGTGCCAGCCGCTCCGCGGCGATCGCGAGCCGCGGCTTCACGCGGCTGCGCGCGAGCCCGAGCCGCTCCATCATCCGCTCGAACGTCGTGATGTCCTCGGCGATTTCGCTCGCGACACGCGTCAGCGCGTCGCCGAGAGCCGTGCCGGCGTTCTCACGCGCGGCGCGCCGCGCAACCTCGCGGAACACGAGCCCGGACGCGAGCTGATCGTTCATGTAAATGCCGAGAAGGCGGTCGGCTGACCGAACCCGGCGCACCGCCGAGCTCCTACCGGGGTTGCGTGATTTGCCGCCCCCGGTCACTGCCGAATGGTCATCCGGGCCACCAGGTCCCTCCGGACCTTGAATGCGAAGTGGCTCGGACCGGTGTAGCCCTTTCCTCCGACATCGGCGGTGATCGTCGTCTCGTCGCCCGTCGTGGCGACGCCGGTGACCTTGAGCGAGACCTCGACGCCGATGAACTCCTGGTCGCTCCACTCTCGGATCGCGACGGGCCCGACGAATTCACGCCCCCAATCGTCGACCACGCCGTCCTCGGTGAAGCTCGCCAGGAACGCGTCGGTGTCGTGATCGTTCGCTGCCGCGAGCAGCCGGGCGACCGGTTCGGGAACCTCGGCAGTCATCAGCGCGTGGTGAACCCGCCGTTGACGAAGACGGTCTGGCCGTTGAGCCACCAACCATCGGTCAGGAGGAAGCGCACCCACGGAACGATGTCAGCCGGCTGCGTCAGTTGTCCGTTCATCGCCTGGCTCTTGACGAACTCGGGCTCCCCCGGGTGTGCCGCGTTCCAGAAGAACGGAGTATCCATCGGACCGGGAGCGATCGAGTTGACGGAGATCGACCGCCCGTAGCGCTCCTTCGACAGCGCGCGCGTGAAATGCTCGACGGTTGCCTTGCTCCCCGCGTAGATCGAGTAGTCGGAGGTGTAGGCCGCCAGCAGCGACGTCAGGAAGTTGAGGATCTTGCCGCCGTCCTCAGTGCGCCGTGCGGCCTCCTGCATCACGAAGAAGGCCGCCTTCGCGTTGACAGCCATCATTGCGTCGTACTCGGCTTCGGAGAAATCCGTGACCGGTTTCCCGATCGCCATGCCGGCCGTGTTGACGGTGGCGTAGAGAGAGCCGAACCGCCCGACGGTCTCATCGAACAGGCGCCGTACCTCGTCGGGACTCGTCAGGTCGGCCGCGAGCGCAAAGGCATCGCCTCCGACTTCGATCGCGGCCGCGGTGGTCTCGTCCGCCGCCGCTTTCGCGCTTTCGCTGTGGTAGTGGACGGCAACCCGCGCCCCTTCCGACGCTACGTCCCGGGCGATCAGTCCGCCGAGATTCTTCGCTCCGCCCGTGATCAGGACGACCTTGTCCGGAAGGGAGCCCGTCGTGCGGCCCGATGATTGTGTCGTTGTGGTTTCCATGTCGCGAGGATCCCTCCGCCA
>JALZFG010000390.1 GCA_030861645.1 Actinomycetota bacterium | reverse complement strand
GGACGGCGTCGTCTCGCCCGACGAGGTGGAGGGGCGGGACGCACGGGCGCGGGCACCGGCATCGCCCTCGTCTCGAGCTCGCCCTCCTTGAGCGCGGCGCTCAGGTCCTGCGCGAGCTCGCCCGCGCTCCCGTGGCGTGCGCCGGGGTCCTTCGCGAGCGCGCGCTCGAAGACGTCGTCGATTCCGCGCGGCAGTGCGGCCCGCCGCGCTGACGCCGAGGGAACCGGCTCGTGCGCGTGCGCGGCCGCCTCCGCGGTCGCGCTTCCCCGCGCGAACGGCCGCGACCCGGTAAGGAGCTCGTACGCGACGACCCCCAACCCGTATACGTCGCTCGCGCTCGTCGCCTCCTCGCCGCGCGCCTGCTCGGGCGAGATGTACCCGGCCGTTCCGAAGACGGTTCCCGTTGCGGTCAACCCGCCGGTGTCGTCGAGGATGCGGGCGATCCCGAAATCGACCACGTGCAGATCCCCGCGGCGGTCGAAGAGGAGGTTCGCGGGCTTGACGTCGCGGTGGACGATCCCCTCGGCGTGCGCGCAGTCGAGCGCCTCCGCGGCCTGCTCGAGCCAGCCGAGAGCACGGGCCGGCTCGACGGGAGCGCCTCGCGTCCGGTCAGTCAGCGTCCCGCCCGCCAGGTGCTCCATCACGATGAACGGGCGCCCGTTCCATTCACCGACGTCGAAGATCGTCACGATGTGCGAGTGCGACAGCCGGGCCGCGGCGAGCGCCTCCCGCTTGAAGCGATCGCGAAGGTTCGGGTCACTGGCGAACCGTTCGGCGAGCACCTTGACCGCGACATTCCGTGCGAGCTCGCGGTCGCGCGCGAGGTAGATGTCACCCATGCCGCCGCGCGCTATCAGCCGCGGATCGGCATAGCGTGGAGGAAGCGGGTCCGCAGCGCCCATACATGATCCGTAGCCGCGGCGGCACCGAGCCAAACGTCGCCGTGGACCAGCCGTCCGTTTAGACTCGCGTCGTGGCCGGCTACGTCGTCTCCGAGCACGAGGTCAAGGCGAGCGCGCGCGCGAACGACACGGCGAGCGTTCGCTTGATGATCGGACCGGGTCAGGGGTGCAAACGGCTCGAGCAGCGCGTCGTCCGCTTCGCGCCAGGCCGCTCGCAGCCGCAGGCACTCGAAGATCGCCAGAGCGTCCTCTACGTCGTCGCCGGCACCGGCCGTCTGATCGTCGGCGACGACGTCGAGGAGCTCGAGCCGCAAACGGGCGTCTACGTCGTGGCGGGCGAGACGTTCCAGATCGAGCACTCGGGGCCTGGCGACCTGGTCGTCGTGCTCGTGACGGCGCCGCAAGAGCTCAGCACCGTCCCCACGAATGGGCGGACCGTGCGCTGGGAAGATCGGCCTTCGCTCCCCGCGAGCCCCGACCGCGAGTTCCGCTTCCTCGTCGACAAAGACGTCGGCTGCCACGACATCACCCAGTTCGTCGGCGTCATCCCGTCAGGCTGCGCCCCGACCCATAGTCACACCTACGACGAGGTCGTCTACGTGATCGAGGGCGAGGGCCTCCTCCACCTCAACGGTGAGAAGACTCCGATTGCGGCGGGCTCGTGCATCCACCTCCCGCCGCTCGTCGAGCACTGCCTCGAGAACACGGGGGCGTCGCCGATGCGGGTCCTGGGCGTCTTCCACCCCGCGGGCGATCCGGCCTCGCGCGCCTCGCAAGGGCTGTAACGCGCGCGCGCCCGCGGCCGTTGACCTTCCGGGACGGCGCTGCCACACTGCCCTCGCTGACGGCGTGCGGCAAACCAATTGCTCCTCGGCGAGTCTTAATGTCGGGGTCAAGCATCCAACAGGAGGAACAATGAGAAAGCTCTTGCTACTGGCGGTCCCGGCCGCCGCTCTCGCCGTCGTCGCGACGGCGCTCGGGAAGGGTGAGTCGAGCGGCGCGACGGCGAGACCAGCAGCCGCGAACGCGGCGCAGATCGCGTGCGGGCGCACGCGCACCATCGGCTTGTCGGCTCCGATTACGGGCCCCGCAGCCTCGATCGGCACGCAGCAGCTGCGCTGGGCGCGGTTCTTCGTCACCCGCTACAACGCGACGCACAGAAACAAGCTGCGCCTCGTGGAGGGCGACTCGCAGCTTCCGAATACCGCCGAGGCGATCCGTGTCGCAGAGCGGCTCTCCTCGAACTCTCGCATCCTCGGCGTCGTCGGACCTGCCGGGAGCCAGGAGGTGGTCGCCTCGACCGCGCCGCTTAGGAACGCCGGCCTCGCCTTCGTGTCCGGGTCGGCGACGCGAACGTCGCTGACGACGGAAGGGACGCGCCGCGGCTACTTCTTCCGCGTCGTGCCGAACGACGACCAGCAGGGACCGCGCGTTGCCAACTTCATCCGGCGGAACCTGCGAGCCCGGCGCGTGGTGATCGTGGACGACCAAGAGGCGTACGGCCTCGGCTTGTCGGACACGGTTCAGCGGATCCTCCGCGGCGCCGGGCTGGACGTCCGGCGCGAGTCGGTGAACGTCGGCGCCGTCTCCGACTTCTCGTCGCTCGTCGCACGTATCCCCGCGACGACGCAGGTCGTCTATACGCCGTGGCAGCTTCCGCCCAAGGTGCAGGCGTTCGGGCGCCAGCTGCGCGCGGCCGGAAAGCGGGCGAGGATCTTCGGCTCGGACGGCACCTTCGCGCCCGGCGTCTTCACGATCGTCGGGTCGTACATGTCGTTCTTCCCGGTCGATTTGAGCGACAGGCTCGTCGCCTCGTACCGGCGCAGCCACGGCGGGAAGCCGGAGTACTTCGGGGTGCCGACGTACGTGGCGGTGGACGTCGTCGCCCGCGCGATCGACAGGGCCTGCAGAGACGGCTCTGCGACCCGTGCCGAAGTGCGAAGGCTGGTCCCGAGAGTACGAATCCCGAAGGGCCAGTCGCTGCTCGGCTTCCCGGTTCGCTTCGACCGGAACGGGGACCTGCGGAGGCCGGCCAACTTCGGCATCTACACGATCAGGGCCGGCGGCAGGTACGTCCGCCTCGCCTGATCAACCCGAAACTCGACCAA
>JALZFG010000386.1 GCA_030861645.1 Actinomycetota bacterium | reverse complement strand
GTCATCAGCGTCGCGCTCAACGACCCGTGGGAGCAGGCCTGGGCGCTCTACTACTTGCGGAACGAACGCCTCTCCGTGGAGCGGCCGTCGTTCCTGCTTACCGCGCAGGGGAGCTCGCGCGCCGCCTCCGACTACCGGCACCGGCCGGTGTCGTTCGTCCTCGCTCGCTCCTCCGCTGGTCGCATCGTCTGGCGGCGGGCCGGTTTGGTGCTCGTTGCCGCGACGGGAAGAGCGAGTGCCCGCCGCCTCATCGCAACCCGACCCAAACGCGGTAGCTGATCCACCACGGAACCGGCTCCTTCACGTGGGCGGCGACCTCGCGCAGGCGATCGAGCCCGACCTGGTCTTCGCGTACGCCGGCCTCGAGCAGCGTCGTCAGGCTGCCCTCGCTGAGCGCAAAACCGACGAGCCGCTCGCCGTCCCCTTCCTCGACGCTCTGCGTCGCGAGCTCCCGGACGAAACGGAACGCACGGCTCGCCTCGAGGCGCTCCCGGGTGACCGGCGAGAGCCGCTTCCCCTCGTCGAGATTCCGCTCGCGTCGCAGTTCCGCCACGTTCGCTCTCAGCGCCTCGTCGCGGCTTCCGGCTCCCAAAGCGGTGTCTGGAGCGCAAAGTACTCGTAGGCGCAGAAGACGCCGCCGGGACGGAGGATCCGGGGCGATCTCAGCGAGCGCCGGCTCGGGGTCCATCCACTGAAGCGACTGCGGAGCGGTCACGAGGTCGGCGCACGCGTTGGGAAGGCGGGTCTCGTACGACGACGCCTCGAGGTAGGGGACGTTGGCCGCGTTCGTTCTCTCCTCCGCCCACCGTCGCATCTGCGCGTTCGGCTCGACGCCGACGACCTCGTTGGCGTGCTCCATCCAGAACCGCGTCGACAGGCGGCCGAACCGCGTCGTAGCGCTCCGGGAAGCCCGGCCTCGAGTACCCCGACTCCTCGAGGCGACGGGGGAGCTCGTGTCGCACCGGCGTTAGGCTATTTCCGTGGCGACGCTCGGTGACCTGATGACCCGGGACGTACTGACCGTTGCGCCCGAGGACACCCTCGGGGAGGCGGCGACGAAGATGGTCGATCGTCGCGTCGGCTCGGTCGTCGTCAGCGATTTCGGACGGCTGATCGGGATCCTGACCGAGCGAGACATGCTGCGCGCGATCGCCGACAGGACGCACCCCAGCCAGGCGCGTGTCCGGGAGTGGATGACCGCGGAGCCCGTCACCGCAACTGAGTCGATGCCCGCTGCGCGCGCGGCGCGGATCATGCTCGAGAACAACTTCCGCCACCTCCCCATCGTCGCGGGCGAACGCGCCGTCGGGATCGTCAGCATCCGCGACGTCGCGAAGTGGATCGCGGACCGCGAGGATAAGCCCGGTTAGGCGAGAAGAACGCCGCATCAGCGCGTCCGTCTACAATCGTGGCGGTCCCCCCGTGAGCGACCTTCGCCGAACATGACGAGTGTCGCCGCGTTCGGTCGTCGATACCTGCCGCGCGGGTGGACGGACCTTGGCCGCCAGCTGGTCATCTGGTTCGGCTTCGGGTTCGCCTACCAGCTCGCGCGCGGGATCGCCGATCGGAATCCGGCGCGCGCCTTCGAAAACGGCCTCAAGGTGATCGACCTCGAGAGCCGGGCGAACGCGCTCTTCGAGCTCAGCCTGCAACGGCTGATGGACTCTCCTGGGCTCTTGACCGCGCTCGCCTCGTGGACGTATTGGCTGTCACAGTTCTCGATCGTCGGCCTCGCGGTGCTGTGGGTGTACCTCCGCCGCAACGGCTCGTTCGTCCGCTTTCGGAACGTGCTGCTGCTCGCGAACGTGCTCGGGCTCGTCGGGTATGTCCTGATCCCGACGGCGCCGCCGCGCATGTTCCGCCACCTCGGCTTCATGGACACGCTCGCCGTCTACGGATCCGTCGACCACTCGAGCGGCGTCGTTCAGCTCGCCGCGAACCCGTACGCCGCGATGCCCAGCCTGCACGCCGCGGACGCGCTGATCGTCGGCGTCGGACTCGCGCTGCTCGTCCGCCGGCGCCTGCTGAAGGTCGTCTGGCTGCTCTGGCCGGCGTGGGTCTGGTTCTGCGTGATGGCGACGGGCAACCACTTCTGGCTGGACGTCCTCGCG
>JALZFG010000355.1 GCA_030861645.1 Actinomycetota bacterium | reverse complement strand
GCAGCGTCGAGACCCAGACCCCGTCCGGATCGTAGATGCGAACGGGGGCCGAATGGACGTCGTCCTCGCCCGTGTCCAGCGACGGCAGGATCTGGAACGCGTTCCAGACGGGCCGCAGCGCGCGCGTCGAGCCGAGCAGGTACCCGAGCGCGCGCTCGCCCCCCTGGCGCCTGAGGAAGCGGCGCACGGCGGCGGGCGTGTCCTCGGACGGGTCGACGCTGATCGCGTAGACCGCTATCCGTGCCCGCTCACCAGGGGAGAGCAGCTTCCGGGCCGCGGCCAGCTGGCGCGCGATCACGGGACAGGCATCGGTGCACTGGCTATCGAGGAACGTGATCGCGATCGCCTTCCCGCGCAACTCCTTCGACGCAACCAGCGCGCCTCGGTAGTCGCGGAGTGCGAACGCGGGGAGGTGAAGCCCCGGCGGCGGGCGGCTTCCGCGGTAGTCGCCGTCCTTCGCGCTCCTCGCGTCTCCCCCGTTTCCGAGCGCGACGCCGAGGACGATCGCGAGCGCCGCGGTCGCGGCCGCGGCGACGGCTGGGACCAGCACGAACCGGCTCACGGCGGCCGTGCGACGGCGGCGGCGATGCCCGTCTCGAGATCCTCGTGCGATACCTGGCCCGGCGCATGCGCTATCGCCCGCCCGCGCGCGTCGAGGTAGTACGTCTCGGGCACCCCGGTCAAGCCGTAGTTCTCATAGGCGGAGCCGTTGCCGTCTCGAACGGACACGTACGGCACGTGGTTCCTGCGCAGGAACGAGCGCGCATCCGACGTGAAGTCCTGGACGTCCACGCCGAGGAAGATCACGCGTCCCCCGTGTCGCTGCGCGGACGCCGCGAGCGCGCGCGCCTCGTCCTTGCAGGGGATGCACCAGGAGGCCCAGAAATTGAGCACGATCGGATAGCCGCGCAGCTCGTCGAGCGACAGCTTCCCGTCGGCAAGCGCAGGACGGACGTTCGCCGGCCAGTACCGGGCCTCGTGCCAGATCACGTCCAGCCGGAACGCGGGCGCGGCCGGTGCCTTCCCCGCGGCGATATCGGACACGAAGCTCGTCCCCCGCTGCGAAGCGACCACGCGCCAGACGAGGAGCGCGAGCAGCCCGGCGACGAGCGCGAGCGCGGCGACCTGGAAGGTGAGCAGAAGCGGCCTGCGCGGCCGACGGCGTCGAAGGCCGGGCCCCGGGACCTCGAGGAGCCGATCGGGAGCGTCGGGCGACGAGAGTTCCTCGGTGTTCGTGCCTTGCCTGCTCACGGCCGTGCTCCGAGGGCAGGTTACTCTCCGCCGGCTCGGGGTACCCATGCCAGTACGACACGCGGAGGAGGATCGATGACCACCATTCTCACCAGAAGGCAGAGGAGAAGGAGAACGGGCGGCGGAAGGCAGATCGTGATGACGGCGTCCGCAGCCCTGGCCGGCGCCGGGGGCTACCTAATCGGGCGGCGCCGCGGCGGGGGCGGCGCCGGTCAGGAGGAGAGCGCCGGCGGCCGGCGCGTCAGCGAGGCGATGACCGCGATGCCACGGTCGGTCGCTCCCAGCGCGTCCGTCAGCGACGCGGCCAGGCTGATGCGGACCGAGGACGTCGGGTCGCTGCCCGTAGTCGAAGACGGACGGCTAACCGGGATGCTCACCGACCGCGACATCGCGATGCGCGTCGTCGCGGAGGGGAAGGATCCCATGCTCACGACCGTCAGCGAGATCGCCTCCGGCGACCTCGTCACCGTTCGCCCGGAGCAGAACCTCGACGAGGCGCTGCGGCTGATGGCTCAATACCAAGTGCGCCGGCTTCCCGTCGTGGAGGACGACCGCTTGATCGGCATCGTCGCGCAGGCCGACGTCGCGCTCGAGGCGGAGCGCCACCGGGTCGGCGAGGTCATCGGAGAGGTCTCACAGCCGACGTCGACACCGCGCGCGTAGGCGCACGCGCCGGGGGCGACGGCCGCCGCGGACCCCCTTCGCGCGCTACTCGGCCTCGTCCTCCCCGTTCTCCTCGACGTCGGGGGGACCCTCGAGGTCGCCACCGCCGCCGGCGGCAGGAACCGCCCGAGTCTCAGCCGGCGGCTGGTCCTCGTCGCCCGGCTCCGCCGGAAGGGGAACGGTCTCGCTCACGAGGCCGATCTCTCCTCGCCCACGACTGTTCAAACGCATCAGCGCCAAGGCGCGGCACCCGCCTCGTCGTCCTCGCAGCTTCAAGCGACTGCTTCGGTAGCCGGGAATGGCGGCACGCCGACACGCGTTCAAGGCGGGAACAGCGTTCTCGACGAGGAGGGAGGCGTATGGATCCCGTGACCGCAGCAGACCCGAAGCGCTGGAAGGCCCTCGCCGTGCTCGGCGTCGCCTACCTGATGGTGGTCCTCGACGTCTCGATCGTGAACGTCGCGCTGCCGTCGATCCAGAACGAGCTCGATTTCTCGACAGAGGACCTGCAGTGGGTGGTGAGCGCGTACGCCCTCACGTTCGGCGGCTTCCTCCTCCTCGGCGGACGGCTCGGCGACCTGCTCGGACGTCGGCGAGTCTTCATGGCCGGTCTCGCGCTGTTCGCGACCTTTTCCCTCCTGTGTGGTCTCGCCGTCTCGGCCGGGATGCTGATCGCCGCTCGGGCACTCCAGGGCGCCGCGGGCGCCGCTCTCTCGCCTTCCGTCTTCTCGATCGTCTCGGTCACGTTCGAGGAGGGAGCCGAACGGAACAAAGCGCTCGGGATCCTCGGCGCAATCGCGGGGTCGGGCGCCGCGATCGGCGTCCTCCTCGGCGGGGTGCTGACCGAGTACGCCGGGTGGGAATGGATCTTCTTCGTCAATGTCCCGATCGGCTTCGGCGCGCTCTTCCTCGTCCGCCGCGTGGTGCGCGAGAGCCGCGCCGACGGGTTGATGCAGCACTTCGACGCTCTCGGAGCCGTGACCGTGACCGCGAGCCTGATGCTCTTCGTCTACGGGCTGACGCAGTCGACGCGCGTTGGGTGGGGCTCGGCCCAGACGATCGGCGTGCTGATCGCCTCGGCCGTCCTCATGGCGGCGTTCGTCGTCATCGAGATGCGGTCGCGATCGGCGCTCGTGCCATTGAAGATCTTCCGGCGCCGAACGCTCACGGGCGCGAACGTCATCGGCTTCGGGGTCGGAACGATGGTCTTCGGGATGTTCTTCTTGCTCTCGCTCTACATGCAGGAAGTGCTCGGCTTCTCCGCCGTGAAGACCGGTATCGGCTACCTCGCGGTCGCTCTGACGGCGATCGTTGCGTCAGGCGCCTCGCAGAACCTGGTCACGAGGCTCGGCGTCAAGCCGGTGCTCACGATCGGGATGGTCCTCCTCGGTTCGGGCCTGATCTACTTCACCCAGGTATCGCCGGACGGGTCGTACGTCGGCGACCTGCTGCCGGGCTTCCTGCTGGTCGGCGTCGGGCTCGGGTTCTCGTTCGTCCCGGTCTCGATCGCGGCGCTCGCCGGCGTCACCGGTCGCGAAGCAGGCCTCGCCTCCGGGCTCATTAACACGAGCCAGCAGATCGGCGGCGCTCTCGGCCTGGCGATTCTCACGACGGTCGCCACGACCCGAACGAACGGCCTCCTCGAGGAGGGTACGCCGCGGCCGGTCGCGATGACCGACGGCTTCAGCCTCGGCTTCTGGGCCGGCGTCGCGTTCGCGGCCGTCTCGCTCGTCGCGACGCTCGCCCTCCTCAGGCGCTCCGACCTGCGGGCGCTCGAGGCTCGGCCCGCACAGGTTCCGACTGGGTAGCTCGCCCTGACGAGGATCGCACCCGGGGCGGAGGCTCTTTGGCGCCTCCGCTCCGGGCATCCGAGCGCGCTACCGGCGTCCTGTTGCGCGTCGTGCGCTCACGCCAGCCTGCGCGGCAGCACCTCGGTCTGGAGCGCCACCTGCGCGACCGTCACGAGCCGCGACGCCGCCGATCTCGTCGCGGGCAGGCCGAGCACGAAGACCGGCGTCGCGACCCTCGCGGCGAAAGCGACGGCGCTGCGAGCCCGAAACTCGTCGGGACCTCTCTGTTTGCTCGCTGACAGAAGCGAGTGTTCGCCGCGGCTCACGGGGCGTGAAGCTCTCATGCGCGACTCCGCCGCCGCGCGACGAGCGC
>JALZFG010000353.1 GCA_030861645.1 Actinomycetota bacterium | reverse complement strand
CACGTGGACGGGGCGGCTTCGCCACCACCGCCGCGGCCGCGAGCTGCACGAGCACCGTCCGCCGTAGCGCGCCTGGCGGCCGCGACGTCGGCGGTCGTCAGCGGTGGCCGAAGTGGTGTGCGCTCGGAAGCGAGGCGCGAACGTTGGCGACTCCGGCGACGCCGCGCGCGAGCGGCGCCAGCGTCTCGAGCTCGTGGACGACGACGTTGCGGTTTCGGCCGGCGCGCTCGAACGTTCCGCGCGCGAGCAGGAGCGGCTCGCCGCGGACGACCGCGCGATAGCGCTCGTACACGGGAGGCGGGACGATCAGGTTGACCTGGCCGAGCTCGTCCTCGATCAGCATGAAGACGACGCCGTTCGCGGTCGAGGGCCGCTGTCTCGCGACGGCCATCCCGGCGACGGCCACGCGGGCGCCGGCCGCGGCGTGTGCGAGGTCGCGGCTCGAGACGACGTCGCGCGGCAGGTGGGCGCGCAGAAGCTCGAGCGGGTGGAGGCCGACGGACATGCTCGTCCCGCGGTAGTCGGCGAGCATCCGCTCCCAGTCGGTCTGCTCGGGAAGGTCGGGAACCGGTGTCGGGTCGAGCGGGAGCGCAAGCTGACGCTCCTCGCCGCCCGAGCCGGGAACGCTTTGCGAACGCGGCACGAGCCCGAGCTGCCAGAGGAGGCGACGCCGCGGCTCGCGGAAGCAGTCGCACGCGCCCGAGGAGACGAGCGCCTCCAGCTTCGTCCCGTCGAGCCGAGTTCGCTGCGCAAGGTCGAGGACGCCACGGAAGGAGCCGTCGCGCTCGCGCTCGCCGACGAGCTCGCCCGCGCCGTCCTCGCCGAGCGAGCTCACGTACTCGAGCCCGACTCGCACGGCGTCTCCCTCGAGGACGCACTTCGCCGCGCTTCGGTTCACGTCGGGCGGCCGCACCTCCACCCCGCGGCGCTGCGCGTCGCGCACGAGGCTCGCGGGCGGATAGAAGCCCATCGGCTGCGCGTTCAGGAGCGCGCACAGGAACTCGGCCGGATAGTGGTGGCGGAGCCAGGCCGACTGGTACGCGAGCAGGCCGAAGGCTGCCGCGTGCGACTTCGGAAAGCCGAAGCCGGAGAACGCGGCGAGCTTGTCGTAGACGAGGTTCGCCGTCTCCTTGCCGACGCCCTCGGCGACCGCACCGGCGACGAAGCGATCACGATACGCCTCGAGCGCCGCCTCGCTCCGCTTGCGGCTCATCGCCCGCCGCAGCCCCTCCGCCTCGCCGACGGTGAACCCCGCAAGCGCCATCGCGACCTCGAGCACCTGGTCCTGGAAGACGATCACGCCGAGGGTCGAGCGCAGCGGCTCGGCAAGGCTCGGGTGATCGACCGGAGGGTCGAAGTCGGGGTTCGTTCGGATTCGCTGGCGATGCTCGACGTACGGGTGCACCGCCTTGCCCTGAATCGGGCCGGGCCGCACGAGGGCGACCTGCACGGTCAGGTCGTCGAGGTTCTCGGGCCGCGTACGCAGCAGCATCTGCATCTGGGCGCGGCTCTCGATCTGGAAGACGCCGACCGTGTCGGCGCGCTGGATCTCCGCGTAGACCGCGCCGTCGTCGAGCGGGATCCGCGAGAGGTCGATCGCCTCGCCGCGCACGCGCGCGATCTGGTCGACGCAGTCCTCGACGGCCGAGAGCATCCCCAGCCCGAGCAGGTCGATCTTGAGGAATCGTGCGTCGTCGCAGGAGTCCTTGTCCCACTGACAGAGCTGGCGCCCGGCCATCGCCGCGGGCTGGAGCGGGACGAGCTCGACGAGCGGCCGCGACGAGATGACCATGCCGCCTGGGTGCTGCGATACGTGGCGCGGAAGGCCGGCGATCTCGGTGGAGAGCTCGCCCAGGGCGCGCCAGCGCGGCGAGGTGAGCTTCGTCTCGCCGTCGGGAAGCGCGGCGAGCTCGTCGGCGACGCGCTTGGGGTTGCCGTCGGTGAGGCGGGCGAGCCGCTCGAGCTCGCCGTACGGGAGACCGAGGGCTTTGCCGATGTCGCGAATCGCTCCCCGCGCGTGGTACGTCGAGAAGCTCGCGACGAGCGCCGAGTGCTCGCGGCCGTACCGTTCGTGGACGGCGACGATCAGCTTCTCGCGGATGTCGCGCGGGAAGTCGAGGTCGATGTCGGGGACGGCCTCGAGCTCGCGATTGAGAAAGCGCCCGAGCGAGAGGTCGGCCGCGACCGGGTCGACGTGCGAGAGCCCGGTCAGGTAGCAGACGAGGGAGCCGACGGAGCTGCCGCGTCCCCGGCCCGGTGGAAGCACCTGGCGCGGCGAGTCGCGTCCACGTACCTCGAGCGCGACCTCGCGGGCGAGCTCGAGCACCTCCCAGTGCAGCAGGAAGAACCCGGCGAGGCCGAGATCGTCGATCAGCTTCAGCTCTTCGTCGAGGCGGCTGCGAGCGCGCTGGCTCGAGGCGGTCAGCCTCCCGCCGTAGCGCTCGTCGAACGCGCGGTTGCAGATCGCGGTGAGCTGCGCAATCGCCGGCTCGCCGGCCTCCGAGAAGTCGGGATAGCGGTAGCCGAGCTCGTGCGTCAGGTCGAACTGGAGCCGCTGGGCGAGCTCGGCGGTGCGCGCGACGGCGGCTCGATCATCCGGGAACCGCTCCGCGACCTCGGCGGGTGCGAGCAGGACGCTCTCGTGGTTCCCGCGCCGCTCGCGCTCGCACGCCTCGAGCGGGACGCGGTTCTTGATCGCGACGAGGACGTCTTGGAGCGGCGCCCGTCGCGGATCGTGCGCGTGCGCGTCGCCGGTGACCACGGTCTCGACGTCGAGCGCGTCGGCGAGCTCGCGCAGCGCCGCGTTCCGGCGAACGTCACCGCGCTCGAACGGCCGCTGGAGCTCGATGAAGAAGCGGTTGCTGCCAAAGACACGCGCGAGCCGTGCGGCCGCGTTCGGGTCGCGGACGGCGAGGCCCTCGCGCGCGCAGCCCGAAAGGCACACGAGCCCGTCGTTCCGGTTCTCGAGGAGCGTCTGCGCGAGCGCGGGCGGACGCGGTTCGGCACCTTCCTTCGGACGCGTGCCTTCGTGCCCGGCTGTGAGCAGCCGACAGAGGTTCGAGTACCCCTCCCGGCTCTCGACCAGGAGCGTCACGTGCGCGCCGCCCGAAAGCGTCACCTCCGCGCCGGTGATCGGCCGGACGCCGAACGCCTTCGCGGCGTGCGCGAACTCGAGCGAGCCGTACAGCCCGTCGTGGTCGGTGAGCGCCAGCGCCTCGTAGCCGAGCTCGGCGGCGCGCACGGCGAGCTCCTCGGGCAGAGACGCGCCGTCGAGAAACGAGTACGACGAGTGGCAATGGAGCTCGACGTACTCCTCGGTCATCGCCGCGACTCACTGAGCAGGCGCTCACGCGCACGGGCAGATATTGGCGCAACTGAGGACGCCGCATCGCGCCGCTTTGCAGCCGCCAGACGCCCGGACGGCCCTCCTGGACAGGTCCCTACTAGGCGCGCTGCGTGAACCACCGTCCGCGCCCGCTGTCGAGGAAAACGACCGTGTTCCTGCCGCTCTCGAGGACGACTTCGAAGTACCGGCGCCCGATCGGCTCCTCCGTCCACCAGCGGTCGATGACGCGCCACTCCTCCCGCACGAGCACGACGCTTTCCCGGTCGACGCGCTGCGGTGTCCCGTCG
>JALZFG010000349.1 GCA_030861645.1 Actinomycetota bacterium | reverse complement strand
CACGGAGCTGCTCGAGCGAGCTTCGGGAGAAGTGCGCGAAGGTGGCGACGTTTGGCGCACGAGATCGCGCGCGGCGGCAACGTTCGGGTGCGAAGCTGCGACGATATACGCGCCGAAGCGCCTCGCCCCTGCCGCCCTCGCTGTCTTGATCGCCCAGCACAGACGCTCGGGTTCCGCGCCGACCGCGAACGTCACCGCGTCCGCCTGCCGCGCGGCAATCTCGATCGTCCGCTTGCCGGTCGCGGCGACGTCGACGACAACCTTGGGGACGTCGTCGGCAGCCACTCGAGCCGACTGGGGAAGCCGTTGCTACCGACGACCTCGCCGCGGAGGTATCGCTGTAGGCGACGGACGAACTCCTCGAGCACAGCGACCGGGGCCGGTCGCGCACCGACGAACGTGACGGCGGAGTCGCCGCGACCCACGCCGAGCACGGTCCTGCCCCCCGATTCCGCCTCCAGCGTCGCCGCGGCGGCCGCCGTCACCGCCGGATGGCGTGTAAGCGGATTCGTCACGCCCGTGCCGAGCTTCACTCGCTCGGTCGCGCGCACCGCGAAGGCGAGCTCGACGAACACTTCCGCTTGCAGGTTCTGACTGTCGGCGAGGAGCACGCCGTCCCACCCCTCGGCCTCAGCCTGAGCAGCAAGGCGCGCCGAGGCGCCGGGGAGCGGGAAGACGTGCCGGAAGAATTCGACTATTTGGGTCCCTCGGCCACGAAGTCGGCGGGTAGACCGCGCGCACGGAACCAGTCCGCCATCGCGCGTTGCGGCGGCTTCTCCATCCCATAGTGGGTGGCGTCGAGAAGGGCGACACCCGACTCGTCCGCGAGCTCGCGGAAGCGGCGCACGTCCTCCTGAACGACATCGAGCACGCACTTCGTGGCGGCGTTTCCGGTGACGTACGTCTGGCAGCCGCGCTCCAGCGATGCCTCGAGGATCTCGCGCACGGCCCCGCCACCCGCCGCGACCGCGACGCGTCCCGCCTCTCGCCGTGGCCGCGCCAGCACCTGCACCCCGATCTCGGCTCCGAGATACGCGCGGAAGGCGTCGGCGAGCCCGTCCAGCGTCAGCCCGCTCTCACCGATGATCGCCGCACCTCCGGGGATCCCGTCAGCGATCGGAAAGTACTCCTCGAGCCGTTCCAGCCCGACGCCCTCGGCGCAGAGGCGCGACGGCGACACCTCCGGGTGCATGTCGAGCGGCGCGTGGACGTGGTAGAAGCCGCACGCCCGCTCACGCAAGATGCGGAAGCTCTCGGGCGAGAGCGGGAGAAACCCCGGAACGTCCGCGAGGTCGAGCGGGTGCTCTGAGAACAGGAGCGTCCCCGGCTTCAGCGAGCCCACGATCCGCTCGCTCGGGAAGACGCACGTGACGACGCGCTCGACGTCGCCTCGGCCGCGCACCATCAGCCCATTCCGGCGCTCCAACCACAGGGGCTCGACGAACTCGCGCCAGTACGGCTCGACGCTCTCGTACCAGAGCGAGTCTCCGCGAACGTCGGAAACGCGGAAGTACGCGTCGAGCTGGGCGACGAGATCGTCGAGCGTCATCGCACGCGCCGCAGAGCATCCGTCAAAGACTGCTTCTGCGTCAGTACGCCCTCGTAGAGGTCGCCTTCGTCCTCGACCCGCGCGAGGACGACGTCCATGGTGAACGCGAGCGGATCGAGCTCCTCCGTCACCTCCTCCCAGCGGAGCGGAGTCGACACGGGGGCTCCCTGCCGAGGCCGCACCGAGTAGACCGAGGCGATCGTCTTCCCCTCGCCGTTCTGGTTCGCGTCGATGAGCACGCCGCTCCGTTTCGCTTTCGTCCACTCGGTCGTGACGAGGCCGCGGTGCGCGCGCGCGAGCGCGCCGGCGACGATCTCGGCGAACAGGCGCGTCTCGTCGTACGTGTGCCGGCGCGCGATCGGGACGAGAATGTGAATTCCGCGGGAGCCGCTCGTCTTTGGGAAGCTGGCGAGGCCGAGCGCGTCGAGCACCTCGCGTACGAGCACCGCGACCTCGATCGTCTCGCGAAATCCGACATCGGGCGAGGGGTCGAGGTCGAAGAGGACGAAGTCCGGCCGCTCCGGCTTGTCGATCCGGGAGTACCACACATTCATGTCGATGCAGCCCATGTTCACCATCCAGAGCAGCGCGAGCTCGTCGTTCACGAGCGGTACCTGAATCCACCGCTGACGGCGGGGCGTCTCGCGTGTCGTCGCGAGGTACGGAACCTTCTTGATCCACTCGGGCATGTGCTTGGGCGCGTCCTTCTGGAAGAAGTGCTCGCCCTGCCACCCGTCGGGGTACCGCTTCATCGTGAATGGCCGATCCTTCAGATGCGGGACGAGGACGGGCGCGATCGCGCGGTAGTACGCGAGGAGATCGCCCTTCGTGATGCCCTCGTCCGGCCAGAAGGCCTTCTCGCGGTTCGACAGCTTCAGTACGCGTTCGCCCTTCCGAACCTCGCCGTCGATCGGCGCGAGGCGTGCCGGGACGGAAGCGTCCGGGATCTCGGCGCGGACGTCGTCTGCAGGCTTGTCGTCGCGCAGACCGAGGTACGACGGCGCGCGCAGGTGGCCGTCGTGCGTCCACTCGACGAACTCGATCTCGGCGACGAGCTTCGGCTCGACCCAGACGACGTCGCCCTTGCGGACGCGCGGCATCTTCGGCACCTCCCGAAACGGCGGTGTCGCCCGCTCGAGGGGGCGCAGCTTGCGCAGCAGCCGCTCGATCTCCGCCTCGTTGAAACCGGTGCCGACGTTTCCGACGTACACGAGCTCCCCGTCCCGGCGGACGGCCAGGACGAGCGAGCCAAAGCTCGACGAACGGCGCCCCTTGCCCCTCGTGTAGCCGGCGATGACGAACTCCTGCCGCCCGTGCGTCTTGATCTTGACCCACTCGCGTCCTCGCCTCCCGGGGAGGTAGCGCGAGTCTGCTCGCTTCCCGATGATGCCCTCGAGGCCCTGCTCGCGTGCCGCGGCGAGGAGAGCCACGCCGTCGTCGAACGCCTCCGAGAGCCGAACGATCGCGTTGCCGGGCTCCAGCAGCTGCTCGAGCCGCGCGCGCCGCTCGGTCAACGGCCTGTCGACGAGCGGAGTTCCGTCGAGCTCGAGCAGGTCGAAGGCGTAGTACACGAGCGGCGTCTCCGCCGACCCTTGCTGCATCGCCGAGAAGCTCGAGCGACCACGCTCGTCGAGCGCGCAGACCTCGCCGTCGACCACGCAGTCAGGCGATTTCGTCGCCTGGGCGACCGCTCGTGCGACCTCGGAGAACCGCTCGGTCAGGTCGTTCCCACGGCGGCTCACGAGCGTCGTCTCCCCTCCATGCACGTACGCGAGCGCGCGATACCCATCCCACTTGACCTCGAACAGCCACCCGTCTCCGCGCGGCACGTCGCGGACGAGGGTTGCGAGCATCGGCTCGTACGTCGCGCGCGCCGCACGGTCGTGTCGCTCGCGCTTGCGCACGATCAGCCAGTTCTTCGGATCGCCCGAGAGCTTCGCCGGAACGAGCGCCCACGTTCCCTCGAGCCGCTCGCCGTGGAGGCGAACCGTCAGGCCCCCGTCCTTCTTCTGCTCGACGAGCTCGTACGTCCCGCGGTCCCAGATCTCGACCGTTCCGGCGCCGTACTCGCCCTGCGGGATCTCTCCTTCGAAGTCGGCGTAGTCGAGCGGGTGGTCCTCGACGTGCACGGCGAGGTGCTGCATGCCCGGCTCGAGCGGGACGCCCTTCGGCACCGCCCAGCTTGCAAGCGCGCCATCTCGCTCGAGCCGGAGGTCGTAGTGGAGTCGTCGGGCGCGGTGGCGCTGGACGACGAAGATAGGCGCGGATCCGCGCGCCCCCGACTCGAACGGCTCAGGCGTCCGCGCGGGGTCGCGCTTCCGTCGGTACTCGCTCAGGTGCTCGTTCCCCACGCCTGGAGAGCATGCCTGTTAGCGCTCGAGCGCTCTCGCGATCTTCCCCGCGACGACGAACGACGGGGGAGGGAAGTGTGGGGTCAGAACACGTAGTGTGGACGGCGGGAGGCAGACTCAACGCGCCCGCCTCCCGCGTCCCAGACCTTCGTCTACCTGTGAGCTAGGGCACCTCCGGGATGCGCTCGACCTGCATGCGAACACCCGTCGCGGTGACGAGGAAGCTCGCGACCACGTTTCCGTTCAAGTCGAGCAGTGTGGCCCGCGCCACCGCGGTGAACGTCTGCCCGTCCGGCGAAAGACGGATCGTGCGGTTGACTTTTGTCGTCCCCACTTGGGCACCGGTCTGCGGGTTGAAGCGGGGAAACTCACTGGAGGCCGCGTACAGCCGATCACCGATCTGCTGCCAGACCCCGTACGACTCGGTTCGCGTCGCCGGCGGCTCGTTGGCATTCTCGATCATGCTGCCGTCCGAGGTGTAGACCTGCAGCGAGGTCAACGGCGGCTGCGGTGCCGGGCGGTTGACCGTTACGCGCCAGGTTCCGGCGATCTGGTTCGCTGGGGGCCGGCTCCCCGCGTCGGGGAACCGCTCGCCGGCCAACGCGATCGCTCCCGTCGCGACGGCAACGAGAACGACCAGCACCGTCACGCAGAGCAGCATGCTCCTTCTTCTCATCTCTACTCCTCCCTTCGCTCGTCTGTCCGGCCCACATCGGCCGGCGCGCTGGAACTAGACGCCCGCGAGAGCGGCGATCGGAGCCCGACCGAGGCGTGTTGTTGCCCCTCCTTTCGCTCGAGCCGCGGTCGTCGGATCGCGCACTTACATCAAGTGGCACAAGTGCGCAACAAAGTCAAGGGCTCGACGAGTCGTCCTCTTCGGCGTTATCCCGTCTGAACGGCCAAGAAAAGGTCTTTCAGGCTCGTTTCCGTCTCGCGGTGGGGGATAACCCTGTGGACGATGTGGATTACGGGGTTCCCGTCGGGATCTTCGCCGGGTACACGGTGCCGATCGCGCGGAAACGCTCACGACGCCGCCGCCGGAGCTCTTCTCCCGAGACGCCGTCGAGCTCTTCGAATGCGGCGCGGAGCGAGACCGCAAGCAGCCGAGCGGCCTGGTCGTAGTCGCTGTGAGCGCCCTCTGCAGGCTCGGGGACGATCGTGTCGACGACCCCGAGCTCGAGGCAGTGGAGGGCGTCGGGCTTCAGCGCGGCCGCGGCCCTTCGCTTCTGTGACGCGTCTCGCCAGAGGATCGCCGCGCACCCCTCTGGGGAGATGACGGAGTAGATCGCGTGCTCCTGCATCAGGACGCGATCGGACAGGGCGAGTGCAATCGCGCCCCCGGAGCCGCCCTCACCGATGATGCACGCGACGGTCGGTACCCGCAGACGCGCCATCACCGCCTGCGAGCGGGCGATGGCTCCGCCCTGCCCGTGCTGCTCAGCAGCCACGCCGGGGTAGGCCCCCGGCGTGTCGATGAGCGAGACGACGGGAAACCGATGGCGGTCGGCAAGCTCCATCACCCGCATCGCCTTCCGGTAGCCCTCGGGGTGCGTCATCCCGAAGTTGCGCCGCGTTCGCTCTTGGAGGTCACGCGCCTTTTGGTGGCCAACGATCGCGACCGTCCGGCCGTCGATGCGGCCGATTCCCGTGACGATCGCCTCGTCGTCCGCGCGCACGCGGTCGCCGTGCAGCTCGACGAAGTCCTCGACGATGCGGCTGACGTAGTCGAGTGTGTACGGCCGCTCTTGATGGCGGGCAAGCTCGACCGAGCGCCAGATCTCCTCGTCGGACGGCTCCTCGGACAGCCGCTCGAGCTGGTCCTGGAGCCGCTCGAGCTCCCGCGAGAGCCGCGCGCCGCCGAGCAGGCGAAGGCTGCGCAACCGGCTTAGCCGCTCGCGCAGGCGGACCTCGGCCTCAGACGGCGCCATTCGGGAAGAGGCGCAGGAGTCGCGCGAGGTAGGCGCGCAGCTCCCGACGTGGGACGATCGCATCGAGGTGACCGAAGCGGTAGTTGGACTCGGCGAGACCGAAGTCGTCGGGAAGCTTCTCCCTGGTCGTCTGCTGCACCACGCGCGGGCCCGTGAACGACAGCAGCGCCCCCGGCTCGGCGATCACGACGTCACCGAGACTCGCGAAGCTCGCCAGGACTCCGGCCGTCGTCGGGTGCGCCATGACGCTGATGAGCGCGCCATCCGCGTCGTGCAAGTCCGCGACCGCGCACACCGTCTTCGGCATCTGCATCAGCGAGAGAATCCCCTCCTGCATGCGCGCGCCACCGGATGCCGTGACCGTCACGAGCGGGACGGCTCGCTCCGCCGCGCTGTCGCAAGCGCGGGCGAACTTCTCCCCCACGACGCTGCCCATGGAGCCCCCGAGGAAGGAGAAGTCCATAACGGCAAGTGCGCACGGTCGCCCCTCGATCGCGGCCGACCCGGTCACGACGGCCTCGCCGAGTCCGGTCGAGACCTCCGCCTCGACGAGCCGCTCGGTGTAGGGACGGAGATCGAAGAACGAGAGCGGGTCGCCCGACCGGAGATCCGCTGCGCTTTCCGTGAACGAGCCGGCATCGACGAGCTGCGCGATCCGTGCTGGCGCACGCACCGGAAAGTGGTGCTCGCAATGCAGGCAGACGCGGAGGTTCGCCTCGAGCTCGTCCTCGCGGTAGTGCGAGCCGCAGCTCGGGCAGGTGTTCGGATCGGGCCGACGGCTGTCGGGCTCCGGCGCGTGCCGGTGCTCGATTGAAACGTCGATCCGGCTCGACATGCCGCGCTGAGTTTAGAGCGAAACGTCGCGTGAGCCCGACGCCAGCCTCTTCGACCCTCACGGGGGCCAGACCTACTTGAGGGTTGGTTGAGGGTTCGGCGCTAACCCTCGCCGCCCGGCAGCTGCTTCTCGTACGAGTCGAAGCGCCGGGCGACGCGCATGCCGACCTTCTCGTACAGGCGAACCGCGCCGGTCAGATTCTCGGCGTCGACGCCGAGATCGGCTTTCGCTCGCCCGCGCCGGCGGAACTCGGCGAAGGAGTGGCGCAGAAGCGCCTGCGCGAGTCCTCGCCGGCGCCACGGCCGGCGGACGCCGAGGATGGCGATGTGCCCGGCGTTCGGACGGCGCTCGTTCCGGCAGAGCGCCGCACCCGCGATCTGCCCGTCCTCCTCCGCGACGAAGTTGATGCTCGGGTCGAAGTCCGGACTCTCGAGGAAGAACTCCTGCCACTCGTCGAAGGACACGGGCACGAAGTCCCAGTGGTCGGCGAACGCGTCGTTCAACGCCTCGTACACGGCCCGTCCGTCCGCGGGCTGAAGCG
>JALZFG010000322.1 GCA_030861645.1 Actinomycetota bacterium | reverse complement strand
GAGCTCGCCCGCGTGCGCGTCTTCTGCGACGACTGGGAGCAGGCGAGTCACAACGGCGACCTCGTCCACGCGGTCGCCGCGGGCGTCGTCGGCCGCGACGACGTGACCGAGCTCGGCGCCGTGCTCGCCGGCGACGCGGAGGGACGCAGGAGTGCCGAGGAGACGACGGTGTTCGACTCGACCGGTCTCGCGATCCAGGACCTCGCAGTCGCCCTCGCCGCCGTCGAGTCCGCTCCGGAGCTCGAGCTGCCCACAGTCGACCTCTAGACGATTGATCGACAAGCGCCGCAGCGGCGGTTCGGCCGCCGCGGCGATGCTGCCGGAGCCGTTGATCGGGTTCCGATCAACCGTCTAGGCATCGGCTCCCGCGCGCGCCGCGAGCAGGCGGGCCGGCTCGAAGAGGTCGAGCAGTGGGTGCCGATCGCCGAGAAGGGCCCGGGCAACGAGGTCGCCGCACGCGAAGCCGAGCACGTTCCCGTGCCCCGAGTACCCGCCGGCAACCCAGACCCTGGCGCTGCCCGGGAGCGGCCCGACGACGGGCAGGAAGTCGAGCACGAGGCCGAAGATCCCGGCCCAGCGGTGGGTGATGCGGGGCGGTCGTCCCGTGAGGTCGGCGACGAACGTCTCGAGCGCTCCCTGGATCGTCGGCGTCGTCACCTCCTCGGTCGTGAACTCGGAGTCGAGTGACCAGTCCCGAAAGCCGCCCGCGAGCACGCGCCCGTCCGGAAGCTGCTGCCAGTAGTCGAAGCCGTGGCGGCCGTAGTGCGGGCAGCCGAAGAGCTGCTCGGACAGCGGCTCGGTCGCGATCATCTGTCCGCGAACCGGGATGATGAGCCCCTCGAGTTCCCCGAGGAGCCCGCTCGGGTAGCCGTCGGTCGCAACGACGACGTGCTCTACATCGAGCTCGTCGAGTGTCACACGATGGTGCTCGCGGATCTCGACACCGGCCCCGGCAGCGGCGGCGGCGAGCAGGCGAACGAACCGAGCCGGATGGAGAGCGGCGTCCACCGGATGGAAGATCGCGCCTGGGAAGCGGCCCGCGAGCGGGGGCGCGAGCGCGTCACGCCACTCCGCCTCGAAGCCGTCCTCGCGGAGCGCCTCGTACTCGAGCCACAGCTCGTCCCGCTCCTCGGCGTCGGCCGCGAGCCGCAGACTCCCGGTTGCCGAGATCGCGGCGCCGCCGACCTCACGCATCCGCTCGAGATACGACTCCGTCAGCCGCCAGTAGCGCGCGGCGCGATCGGCGCCGAGCCACGTCCGCGCCTGGTCGTACGCCATCGCGCCGCCGCGGAGGGCGAACCCCCCGTTGCGACCGCTCGCCCCCCCGGCGAGCGCTCGCGCCTCGTACAAGCGGACGCGCATACCGGCACGAGCGAGCGTCAGCGCGCAGGAGCATCCGGTGATTCCACCACCGACAACGGCGACGTCGGGCGCCCCGCGCAGCGCTCGGACCGGCACCGGCTCGGGCTTCTCGACCAGCCAAAACGGAACGTTCACTCCGCTTCTTGCACCAATCGCGGTCGCTCGTCGAGCCACTCCCTGCGCTTGCCGGCGAGGCTGGCGGCGGCGCCGATTCCCTCCTCGATCACCGGAAGCACCTCGTCCTCGATCCGTTGGCCGTACCGCTGGAGGAACTGGGCGTCTCTCGTGGTCTCCGCGTGCAAGATCGAGAGGTAGGCGTAGGCGTTCGCGATGCCACGGAGCACCTCGACATCGGCGCCGCGGAGGGCGATCGCTCCGACGCCGTCCCACGCGGCCCGACGCGGGCCTTCCGCGATCCGTCGCTCGCCCGCGTCCATCCCGGCCATCCTTCTCATGAGCAGCTCGTAGTTCTGCAGGAGCTCCGCGAGCACGAACAGCGCCGCCGCTCGGGCGTCGCGGCGCTGCGTCCACCAACCGTAGGCGAGCTGCGTCAGAAAACCGAGCAGCCACCCGCAGCCGACTCCGATCAACGCTGCTACCGCCTCGGATGTGAGCATCCAGTCACGTCCTTCGACGAGCGAATGTGGATAGGCGATGCTCTCGGGGGACTGCGGCCCCTTTAAGCCTACGACGTCAGGGGCGAATGACGCAGGCTCGTAGCCGCGTAACCTTCAGGGCGGGCCGAGCAACTCGAGGACGTGAGGGACGACGAGCTCGTGGCTGCGGCGCTTGCCGGAGAACCGGCAGCCTTCGCCGCGCTCGCCGAGCGCAACCGCGCCCGTGTCGAGGCCGTCGTCGAGCGGATGGTGGGAGACGACGCGGAAGACGTCGTCCAGGAGGCGCTGCTGCGAGCGTATCTCGGCCTCTCGCAGCTGCGCGACCCCGCGCGGTTCGGCGCGTGGCTCTGCGGGATCGCCGCGAACCTGGCGAAGATGCGCCTCCGTCGTCGTGCGCTCGAGCGAAAGCGCAGCCTGAGCCGAGCCCTCGACCAGCTCGCCGCGGAGCCAGCGATCGATGGGAGCTTCGAGGAGCTCGAGCTGCTCGACCTCGTCCGTGACGCCCTCGACGTGCTGCCGCCGCGCTGGCGCGAGGTCGTGCTGCTGCACCACATCGACGGACTCTCGTGCGAGGACATCGCCGCCGCGCTCGGCAGCTCGTCCGGCGCCGTCCGTGTGCGCCTGCACCGGGCACGCGAGCGCCTCCGCCGGGAGCTCGCCGCCCTCGCGTCCGCATCCACGCCCAAGGAGGAGATCGGCATGATCGAGATGAGACTCGAGGACGTGATCGTCCGCGTCGCGGAGGACGATCCGATGAAGGTCGTCGCGGATCAGCGAATCGTGCTGCTCAAGCAGGCCGGCAGCGAGCGCGTGCTGCCGATCTGGATCGGCGCCGCCGAGGGGAACTCGCTCGCGCTGCGCCTAACGGGCGAAACGACGCCGCGCCCCGTCACAAGCGACCTGATGGCCGAGCTGCTGCGCGTGACGGGCGCCCGCGTCGAGCGGGTCGCGGTCACGAGCCTGCGCGAGAAGACATTCTACGCCGTGATCGCCGTCGCCGTCGACGGGCGCGTCGACGAGCTCGACGCCCGCCCGAGCGATGCGCTCAACCTCGCGGTGCGCGTCGGGGCGCCGATCTTCGCCGACGAGGCCGTGCTCGAGCAATCCGCACTGCCGCCGGGTGAGATCGCCGCCCGGCTCGACGAGGAGGCGAGCAAAGCCGACCACGAGTTGCCGCCGGGCGAGTGGCGCTCGCTGTCAGCTGAGCTTCTCCGATCGCTATACCGCTGGCGCTAGAGCATGCTTTGCGTGGAGTGCTGCGCGCGCTTCGCCTCCGAGACGAAGAACCTACGCCGTCAGGGGGCGAAAGACGCCGGCCGCCTCGGTGATGAGGCCGGCGAGCTCGAGCTCGGAGACGGCCGCGGCGACCGCTCCGGCGTCGAGGCCGCTCGAGCGCACGAGCGCATCGACCCCGACCGGGGAGTCCGCGACGCGCGCCAGCACCTGCGCCGCCGCGGCCGAGAGCTTCGGCTGCCGCGGGCGCGACGCCGCGACCCCGAGGGCGTCGAGCACGTCCGCGGGCTTGGTCACCGGCGCGGCGCCGAGCCGGATGAGCTCGTTCGTCCCCGCCGAGAGCGCCGATGTCATCTCGCCGGGCACCGCGAACACCTCGCGCCCCTCCTCGAGTGCGAAGTCGGCGGTGATCAGCGCGCCGCTCCGTTCCCTAGCCTCCACGATCACCACCGCCTCCGCGAGGCCCGCGATGATCCGGTTCCTCGCGGGGAAGCGCCACGGCGCCGGATCGATGCCCGGCTCGTACTCCGAGACGATGAGGCCGTCCCTGGCGATCCCGCGCGCAAGCTCGCGATTGCTCGCCGGGTAGTCGCGGTCGATCCCGCAGCCGAGCACCGCGACCGTCGTGCCTTCCATCTCGAGCGCGCCCTGGTGTGCCGCGCCGTCGACGCCGCGTGCGACGCCGCTGACGACGACCACGC
>JALZFG010000294.1 GCA_030861645.1 Actinomycetota bacterium | reverse complement strand
GTTAAAGCGGTCGACGAGGGGGCGGAAGATTTCGGGAAAAGCTCCGCGGACACGCGCGGGGAGGGTCATCCACCCGGGGACGAAGATCTCGGCCCGGCCGGTCGCGATCGCGCGCACGACGGCGTCGGCGACGCGCTCGGGCGGGAGCGGCCGCGGCCAGCGGCGTCCGTATGGCGAGCCGCGCCGTGCGAAGAACGGCGTGTCGATCGCGCCCGGCGTCACGACCGACACGCGCACGGACGTGCGCGCGAGCTCCTGTCGGAGGCTCTCGGAGAAGGCGAGGAGCCCGGCTTTCGCCGCCGCATAGACCGCTTCCTCCTTTCCACCGGTGTGCGCGACGATCGACGCGACGTTGACGACGTGACCGTGGCGGCGCTCGAGCATGCCCGGGAGCAGCGCCCTCGTCAGCAGGATGGGAGCGACCAGGTCGACGGCGAGCAGCCGCTCGCTTGCGTCGCTCGGCATGTCGGTGAAGCGGCCGGCCCAGCCGATTCCCGCGTTGTTCACGAGGACGTCGACCTCACCCGCCGCCTCGGCTGCACGTCTCCACGAGCCGGGCACGCCGAGGTCGCAGACGACGGCGTGCGTCCCGAGGCCGGTCAGCGCCTCGGCATCACGTCCGAGCGCGACGACGCGCGCTCCCTCATGCGCGAGCCGGTGCGCAACCGCCCTGCCGATACCGCTCGAGGCGCCGGTGACGAGGCAGCGCGCGTTTCGCAAGTCCACGGCGCGCCCAAGGGTACGCCCTCGCCGAGGAGAGGGTTTCGCGGGCGAAAACGCGCGGAAACAGCAGGAAAAACGCGAGGAGGCACACGATGCCCGCGAAGGACGAGATGCCGAGCACGATCCGGCGATCATCCGCAAAGGCCCAGCGCACGTGGGCAAAGGCGCACGACAGCGCCGTCGAGACGTACGGCGAGGGCGAGCGGGCCCACCGCACGGCCTACGCGGCGCTCAAGCACTCGTTCGAGAAGAAGGGCGACCGCTGGGTCGAGAAGAAGCAGAAGGGGCCGTCCGACCCGGGCGCGAAGGGTGGCGGCCGGAACCAGAATCGCGAGACGTACGGCGGCGTCGACGTCTACGGCAACACGAGGGAGGAGCTGCTCGAGCGCGCGAGGAAGCTCGACGTCAAGGGCCGCTCGAAGATGAACAAGCACGAGCTCGCGCGGGCGATCGCGCGCAAGCAGAAGTAGCCTGCCGCGCGTCCGCGCGGCAGCTCTTCGCGCGACTGACCGCTCGACGGACGGGACGGCTGCGCTCGCCCCGGGAGCAGGACGCGCCCGACAACGCGCGGCCGTTTACGGCAGGTCGAACCCTGGAAGCATGGCTCGGACGCCACCGGAAAGGAGGGGGAGGCAGGGAGCGGAGCTGAGCCAGCGGCACGAGCTCGACGGCGACGGCCGAGCGCTCGTGCACCGCGAGAGCCGAGTTGTCGAGGACGTCGTACCGCCAACGCCACGAGGAAGGAGAGATCGTGTTCTTCCACGCACAGAAGCTGATCAACGAGGTGCCGGCTCCGAGCGAGCCGGATCCCGCTGCCGCGAACGCCCTCCAGGAGGGCCTGGGCGGGCAGTTCAGCGAGATGCGGACGATGATGCAGTACCTCTTCCAGTCGTTCAACTTCCGGGGCAACGCGACGCCGTACAAGGACCTGATCCAGGGCATCGGCGTCGAGGAGATCTCACACGTCGAGCTGATCGCGACGACGATCGCGCAGCTCCTCGACGGCGCCCCGGGCTACAAGGGCAACGGAACGCCGGGCGAGGACGGATCGACGCCGCTGACCGTCGCCCTGTCGAACGGGAACATCCATCACTTCCTCGTCGGAGCGCAGGGAGCGCTGCCTGTCGACGCGGCCGGAAACCCGTGGTCGGGCGCGTACGTCTACAACAGCGGCAACTTGGTTCTCGACCTCCTCTACAACCTGATGCTCGAGGCGACCGGGCGCCTCCAGAAGTGCCGCATCTACGAGATGAGTGACAACCGAACGCTTCGCGCGACGATCTCCTACCTGATCGCGCGTGACGCGGCCCACGAGGCCGCCTTCGCGAAGGCGCTCGAGAGGCTCGGCGTCAACTGGGGCACGACGCTTCCGATTCCGAAGTTCGACGCGACGAAGTACCCCGAGGTCAAGAAGCTGATGGACGAAGGCGTCCACCACAAGCAGCATCACTGGCGGATCGACGGCTCGCTGATGTCGTCGATCTTCCAGGGCCCGTCCCCGCTCACCGACGTCGAGGCGACCCTCGAGACGACGGACGACCCTCCGCCGGGCTTTCCCATTCCGCCGGCGCCCGAGCGCCCGGAGGAGTTCTCTCCCGGTCTCACGCCTGAGCTGATGGAGCTCGCGGAACAGGCCGCAG
>JALZFG010000274.1 GCA_030861645.1 Actinomycetota bacterium | reverse complement strand
GTGCAGCGCCGCCCCCGTCGCTCCGGCAGCGAGCGCGAGCTCGCGGCGTCACGCCTCCTGGGTAAGGGCGGCGGAGCGAATGAACATCACCGCGGCGAGGAAGAGTCCGAGCCCCAGGAGGATCGCGATCAGAATCCCCTCGACCTCGAGGGGCTTGAGCCCGATGCCGACCGTCTCGAGCAGGCTCGGTTTGATCGCGACGGCCGCGTTTCCGGCGTACACGACGATCGAGAGCGCATCGGCGCCGAGGAAGACGAGCGACCTCTCCCCGAATCTCCGCGCGCTCCGGAGCGAGTAGACCGCCTCGAGCGCGCCGAGCGTCGCCCCGATCCCGAAGCCGAAGCGCCAGATCAGCCTCTCCTCGACCGCGAGCAGCGAGATCAGGCTGATCATCCCGGGCAGCAGGAAGTAGAGGGTGATGTCGTAGACCCTCCTGCGCTGAAGACGGTCGCGCATCCACTCGTCGAACTTCAGCCCGGCGAGGATCCACCAGAGGCCGTTGAACGTGAAAGCGGCCTGGGTGACGGTCCCATAGAAGTCCTGGAGCAGCGCTCCTCCTCTCCCCGCTGCCGTTTCCGGGCCTGAAGCTCGCCCATCGGCGAGCGCAGAGACAACGTATTTCACATCTCGCGAAAGAGGGCAACAGGTACGCCGAAGGCGGATGACCGGAAACGATGGCGTCCGACGCGGAGAGGAGCAGCGTCCGCAAACGCTGACGCTCGCGCTCGCGGGCGACACGATGCTCGGGCGGGGCGTCGCGGAGGCGCTGCGCTCGCGCCCGCCCTGGTCGCTCGTCTCGGACGAGGTCGCGGCGGCGGTGCGCGAGGCCGACCTCGTCCTCCTCAACCTCGAGTGCTGCATCTCGGAGCGCGGAACGCCCTGGCCCGCGCCCGGCAAGCCGTTCTTCTTCCGAGCGCCCCCACAGGCCACCGAGCTCCTCGTGCACCTCGGCGTCGACTGCGTGACGCTCGCGAATAACCACGCGCTCGACTTCGGCTACGACGCCCTGCTCGACACGTTCGAGTATCTCCGGGACGCGGGGGTCGAGTGGGTCGGCGCCGGCGTCGACCTCGAACGCGCGCGGGCGCCCGTCGTGGTCGAGGCCGCCGGGCTCACGCTCGCCGTCGTGGCGGCCACCGACCATCCAGCCGACTTCGCCGCCGAGCACGACCGGCCCGGCGTCGCCTACGCGGAGCTCCATCGCGGTGTTCCTGAGTGGCTGTTCGGGGCGATCCGTAGGGCCGAGGCCGATGCGGTGCTCGTGACCCCGCACTGGGGACCGAACATGACGACGTCACCGACGGAGCGTGTCCGGGACGCGGCGGCGGCACTCGAGCGAACCGACGCGGCGCTCGTCGCGGGCCATTCCGCGCACGTCTTCCACGGCGTCGGGGGACGCACGCTCTACGACCTCGGCGACTTCCTCGACGACTACCGCGTCGACCCAGTCCTCCGGAACGACCTGGGTCTCCTCTTCCTCGTCACCCTCGGCCCGGGAGGACCGCGACGCCTCGAGGCCGTTCCGCTCGCGCTCGACTACTGCCACACGCGCGCCGCCGACGGGGACGACGCGAGGTGGATCGCGCGCCGCTTTCGCGCTGCGTGCGCCGACCTCGGAACCGACGTCCGCGAAGAGGACGGCCGCCTTGTCGTCGCCTGGACGTGACGGGACAGGACCTGTCCGAGAGCGGTTCGCACGCTTCCTGCCGCAGCGACGCCGGACGCCGTGCAATTGACCAGCGCGCGCGGCATGCGACGCCGGTGAGCGCCGTCTCGAGCGACGCGCCCGAGCAGGGCCCGCCGAGCGCTCGCTCGACGCGACCGGCGTCGGTCTCCCGACGCCGATCGGCGGCGGTACGGTTGTCGAATGCCCGAGGGCGACTCGCTGCACCGCGCCGCGCGGCGGCTTCGCGCGCTCGTCGGCGAGCGTCTCGAGGCCGACGCGCCCCACCCCCGCGGGCGGGCGACGGGCGTCGCCGCACGCGTCCACGGGCGGCGGCTGCTCGCGGTCGAGGCGGCCGGGAAGAACCTTCTCCTGCGCTTCGAGGGCGGCCTGGTGCTGCGGAGCCACCTTCGGATGACGGGGCGCTGGCAGCTCGTTTCGCGCGGTGCGAAGCGCCGGGGCAGGCCGTGGCTCGTCCTTCGCGGAGCCGAGTGCGAGGCGGTGCTCTGGAACGGCCCGGTGCTCGAGCTCCACGAGCGCGCGCTCGACCGGATGGGACCCGACATCCTCGCCGACTCGCCCGACCTGGAGCGAATGGTACGGAGGCTGCGCCGCGCGGATCAGGAACGCGCCGTCGGTGAGGCGCTTCTCGACCAGCGCCTCGTCGCGGGGATCGGGAATGTCTGGAAAGCGGAATCGCTGTGGCATGCCCGCGTGTCGCCGTGGAGAAGGCTCCGCGACGTGAGCGACGACGAGCTGCGGGCGGCCGTGGCCGAGGCGGGGCGGCTCATGCGGGTCTCCCTCGAGAGGGGCCGCGCGCCGCGCTCCATCTACCGCCGCCGCCTCTGTCCGCGCTGCGGGACGCGCATCGAGTCGCGCGGCCAGGGAGACGACAACCGCACGGCCTACTGGTGCCCGCGCTGTCAGTCGGGCGCCGAACCGCGGAGCTGAGGCGGCCGGGTCGCCGCGCCCCTTCGTGAGCGCCGGACGCCCCCAGGCGAAGCGCTGCGGCGGGAGCGCGCGATGCTTGCCGTGAGAGTCACGCGCCGTGAAGGAGACGACGCGGAGTGTGCGTAACCAGGGGCGTGGCTGTCCGCGCTCCCCGGCTCTACCGCGCCCTGCGCTGCTTCTGCCTCGGAGCGTTCGCACTCCTCTCGCGGGACGTCGAGGGGGGATACGAGCTTCCGTTCGCGCTCGAGGAGCACCGCGTCCCCGGACGACCGTCGCTCTACGAGTACCGACCGCTCGTCGGCGCCTTCGTGGAGGCGCGGACGCACCGCCTCGCCGAGCAGGAGGACGCGCGCGTCGCGCTCGAGGAGCTTCGGCGCGAGCCGGCCGCCGCGGTCTTCGCGCGCGCGCACGCGCGCCCTGCCGAAGGCGGCGAAGACCCGCTCTTTCGCTCGATCGTCGTCCCGCTGCTGACGAGGACCGCCGAGAGCTGCGGCGGGTTCGACTGGGACGACGACGCGTTCGGCCGCGCCTACGCCGAGCTCGAGCGATCGCTCTTCGGTGAGCGCCGGGCCTATGGCGCGCTCGCGCCGCTCGTCGGCCTCGCACTCGCCACGCCGGTCTCCCTCGCTCCCGATCTCCTCGTCCGGCAGGCCGCCGCGAGGGAGCTCAGCGCCCACTGGCCGGAGGCGAGCCGCCTGCTGCCGGAGGACTTCGGTCGTGAGCCGGACCGGATGTGCGTCCTCGAGCTCGAGCGCCAACTGCCCCCGGGCGAGCACGAGCTGCCCGACGCCGCGGCCGAGGTCGCGGACGCCGTGACGGCGATTCGGCTGGCCACCGCAGGCGCAGTCGCGGCAGTCCCCGTCC
>JALZFG010000268.1 GCA_030861645.1 Actinomycetota bacterium | reverse complement strand
AACCTCGTCGGCGCTCGCGGGCTCCGGCTGCTCGGGCTGCTCCTGCGGCTCGGGCTCGCTCGCGACGGCGACGGGCACCGGCTCGGGCTCCGGCTGCGTCGCGAGGTCCTGGTGGACGCCGCAGTACCGGGAATCCGGCAGCGCCGCGTTCGGGCAACGCTTGCCGTTCGAGAGGATCGCGGCGCAGCGGCCCGTGAACTCCTCCTCGTCGCCACCCGAGTACGCGGCCTCGGCCTCCGCCTGCGCGAACTCCGTCTCCGACTGGATGTCGATCTTCCAGCCCGACAGGCGCGCGGCGAGCCGTGCGTTGAGGCCCTCCTTGCCGATCGCGAGCGCGAGCTGGTCGTCCGGAACGATCACCGTCGCGTCCTTCGTCTCGTCGTCGACGAAGACCTCGCGGACGCGCGCGGGCGAGAGCGCCTTGGCGACGAACCGCGCGGGGTCCGTGTTCCAGGGGATGATGTCGATCTTCTCGCCCCTGAGCTCGGAGACGACCATGCGGACGCGCGACCCGCGCGGACCGACGCAGGCGCCGACCGGATCGACGCCGGCCGCGTGCGACTCGACGGCGATCTTCGAGCGGTAGCCGGGCTCGCGCGCGACGCCCCGGATCTCGACGAGACCGTCGGCGATCTCGGGGACCTCGAGCTCGAACAGCGTGCGAATCAGCTCCGGATCTCGGCGCGAGAGGATCACTTGCGGCCCCTTCGTCCCCGAGCGCACCTCGGTGATGACCGCCTTGATGCGGCTGCCCTGCTCGTAGCGCTCGCCGTCGACCTGCTCGGACCGCGGGAGCAGCGCTTCCACCTTGCCGAGGTCGACGAGGACGTTGTTGCGATCGCCGGCCTGCTGGACGATCCCGGTCACGACCTCGCCGACGCGGTCGACGTACTCCTCGTACATCATCTCGCGCTCGGCCTCGCGGATCCGCTGCAGGATCACCTGCTTCGCGGTTTGGGCCGCAATGCGGCCGAAGTTCTCCGGCGTGACGTCCGTCCGCTTGACCTGCTCCTCGGGCACGTCCGACCAGTCGACCTGGAGGTCATCGTCGGAGATGAGCGTGTGCGAGCGCTCGCCGTTCTCCGCCTCCGCGCGCTCGAGCTCCTGGAGCGCGCGCTCGCGCGCCTCCTCGATCAGGCGCTCTTCCACGTCGGGCGGGAGGTCGATCGCGAACACGCGAAAGTCGCCGTGCTCGTCGAGCTCGACGGCCGCGTGGCGCGCCGCGCCCGGCGTCTTCTTGTAGGCGGCGAGCAGCGCGTCCTCGAGCGCCGCAACGAGCGTGCCGCTCTCGATGCCCTTCTCTCGCTCGATATCCCGAACCGCGTCGATGATCTCCTGGCTCATCTCCTACCCCTCGTCGATCAGGTTGGCCCGCACGATCTGCTCGTACGGGATGTGCACGCGCCCGTCGGCCTCGGTCGCGAGCGTCACGGTCTCGCTATCGGCCGACACGAGCTGACCCCGGAAGCGCTTGCGGCCCTCGATCTCGTCCGCGGTGCGGACGGCGACCGTGCGCCCGGCGGCGCGCGAGAAGTGCGCCCGCCTGCGGAGCGGCCGCTCGACTCCGGGCGAGGAGACGTCGATCGCGAAGTCCGTCAGGTACGAGCGCAGCACGTTCGTGACGCGCTCGCAGAGCGCGTGGTCGACGCCCCGTGCGTCGTCGATGTAGACGACGAAGCGGTCCGGGCCGGTGAGCTGGACCGCGAGCACCTCGACGCCTGGAAGGGCGCCCTCGACCTTCTGCGTGACCTCGCGATACAACCTCTTCTCCGTTTCGTAGACGTTCGCCATCTCGAGCTCCTACGAAAAAGGGCGCCGCAGCGCCCATTTCCCGCGACCGTGAAATGTGCTTGCTGCGAGAATAGCAAGCCTACAGCGTCCGTGGCTGCGGGCGGCGCCCCCGCCTACTGGAAGATCTCGGTCGTGCAGTCGCCGCTCTCGAGGCGCACCTCATGCGCGCGCGCGGGGCCACCGCGGCGGTCGTGGAAGTCGACGAAGAAGTCGCGATCGACGCGCATGCCCCCCTCAGGGTCGCAGTCGACCTTCAGGAGCCACGAGCGCAGGCCCGGGTAGAACTGGTTGTCCCACGTCGAGTAGAGCGAGTTCGTGACGTACAGCCTTCGTCCGTCGAGCGAGAGCTGCAGCATCTGCGGCCCGCCGGTCAGCTCGCGTCCCGCGTCACTTGCCTTGCCCAGCAGCCCGCCGAGCCAGAGCTGGCCGGTCAGGCGCGGATTCGAGGGATCGGAGATGTCGTACTGGCGCAGGTCGCCGTGCAGCCAGTTCGAGAAGTAGAGGAACCGATCGTCCATCGAGACGAGAAGGTCGGTGATGAGCCCGGGGACGGGGAACGGCCAGCCTTCGATGGGGACGCTGTCCACCCTGATCACCGGCTCGGTGGCCCACGAGGCGTCTTCGCGGTACCAGCGCCACATCACGCTCGACAGCGCGGCGCCGACGTAGCCGCTCTCCGCGTCAGGATCGTGCAGCCAGCGAACTTCGAGCGGGATCCAGCCGTCCTCGCCGAGATCCACGGTCTGCTCGAGGCGCCGCTCCGCGAGGTTCCAGAAGTGCAGCCGCCGTCCGTAGTGGCCGCGCGTGACGTCGTCGAGGTTGAACCCGTTCTCGTAGTGGCTCGGCTCCCCGAACTCGGACGAGATGAGCACGTTCTTCCGCGGCTGGTACCAGAAGTCGTAGTTCATCGGCGGCCTCTCGCCGCCGTCCTCCCAGCGTCCCTTCAGCTCGAACGTGCGCGCGTCCAGGAGGGCGAAGCCGCCCGCACCCCTGCCGCCGGCGTCGCCGAGCATGCTGATGACGATGTTGTCGCCCGGCATGCAGTGGACGGTGTGCGGACGGGTGTAGCCCGTCTTCTCGACGACCTCTTCGGGCTCGATCACGGTCTCGAGCCGGGGCCGGCGCGGGTCGTCCGCGACGTTCAGGATGTGGAGCCGGGAGGAGCGGAACCCGGGAACGATCAGGTGCGAGCGATCGGGGCCGTGGCAGGCCGAGCTGCATCGGTTCCAGCCGTAGTGATGGAGCTCGTCGCCCGCGTTCGGCATCGGCGTCTCGTGCACGATCCGCCCGTACGTCTCCGACGACGGATCGACGTCGACGACCGCGAGGAAATCGGGCGCGTCGACGCCCGTGCCCTCGTGGAGGCAGGCGACATACAGGAACCGCTCCGCCGGGGCCTCGAGCGCCGCCCGCGGAGAGGCGTAGAACGACGGCGGCCGGCTGTGCTCGTCGTGGTCGTGGCTTGCGGACACCGCTCCTCCTTCCACTCGAGAACGATCCGTACTTTACAAATTGAAGTGCGGCGTCGTCAAGCATCGCCCGCGCCACGGGGTCAGACCCCCTTGAGGGTGGTTGAGGGTTGGGAGCCCACGGCGGGGGGCCCTGGTCCGCCCGGCGCCCGCTCCTCTCACTCGAGCACGATCGTCACCGGGCCGTCGTTCACGAGCTCCACCTGCATGCGCGCCCTGAACACGCCGCGGGCGACGGGGACGCCGAGAGCCGCGAGCTCGTCGCAGAAGCGCTCGTAGAGCGGCTCGGCCTGCTCGGGGGCCGCGGCGTCCGTGAAGCTCGGCCGGTTGCCCTTCGCCGTGTCCGCGAGGAGCGTGAACTGGCTGACGACGAGCGCCTCGCCAGCCGTCTGGACGAGGGAGCTGTCGAACCTGCCCTCCGCATCTTCGAAGATTCTCAGGCGCGCGACCTTTCCGGCCAGGCGCTGCGCCTCACCGCCGCCGTCGCCGCGTGCCACGCCGAGGAGCACGCAGAGTCCGCGGCCGATCGCGCCGACCGGCTTCCCGTCGACGATCACGCGAGCGCGCGCGACTCGCTGCACGACCGCGCGCACGAGACCGGCCGCTAGCTCACGTCGCGCAGGCTGGAGGCGTAGCGCTCGCTGCTCGGGGAGAGACAGGTGGCGATCTTGTAGTGGCCCCGCGCCTCCTTCGCGCGGCCCTGGCGCTCGAGGCAGCGGCCGAGGGCGTAATGGGCGTAGTCGTCGGTCGGCGAGATGTCGAGCACGGCGCGAAACTCCGACTCCGCCTCCACGTAGCGGCGGATGCGGAAGTACGCGATTCCGAGGGCCTCCCGGATCGACGCCTTCCGAGGCTCGCGCTTCTTCGCCTTCTCGAGCGGAACGGTCGCCTGGGCCGCCATCCCGCGGCGAAGGTGCGCCCGGCCCTGCTGAAAGAGGTCGTACGTCGACTCGGTCATGGCTCCAAGGGGAGGTAGGCGAAGTTCTGCACCATCAAGTCTTCCGGACGCGTCAAGTCGCGTGTCGGCCCGACCTCGATTCCCGAGATGCGGAGGCCCGCGTCGATCGCCTGCTGGTAGGCGTCCTTGAGCTCGTACGGAGGGCCGGGGACGCGCTCGAGGAACGGTGCGAGCTCGGGGCCAAGAGCCCAGAGCGGAGCGGACGTGAACGCCAGGGAGGGGTCGAGATCGTAGACCTCGCGGATCAAGCCGTCGACGAGCCGGACGCCGGCCTTGGAAGGAGTCGGCTCGAGCCCGTGGCGGTAGGCGAGCGCGCCCGCGGTACCCGCGTTCCCCCAGGCCGTCGCGAAGCGGGCGATCGTCCCCGACGCGAAGACGGTGTCGGCGGCGACCAGGAGCGCGGGCGGCGTCGCGCCCCCGGCGAGCCCCCGGCGAACGGCGTCTGCCGATCCGTCAGGCTCCGGCTGCCGCACGAAGTGAGCCTCGATGCCGAAGCCGGACCCGTTCGCCACGAGCGCCTCCACCTGCTCTGCCAGGTGGCCTGTCACGACGGTCACGCGCGTCAGCCCGGCCGCCGCGAGCTCGCGGAGGAGGACGGCGATGACCGCGCGCCCGTCGATCGGGAGGATGGGCTTTGCCCACCGCTCGGTGAGCGGCCGCAGACGACGGCCCTCGCCGGCCGCCATGATGACAACGTCCATCAGCGGTGCAGCGAGGTCTAGCCGAACCCGAGCGAGCGAAGCGAGAGCAACCCGCGCGCGCGCTCCGCCCCTGTC
>JALZFG010000244.1 GCA_030861645.1 Actinomycetota bacterium | reverse complement strand
CAGTTCAACTGCTTCACCGCGGTCGACTCGCAGCTGCGGACGATCGTGAGCGGGCCGGGACCGACGATCACGATCCCGGGGAGCGCGCTCACGCCCGGAATCGAGGTCTTCTGCAACGTCGTCAACTCCGCCGCATAGCGCAGAGCGACGTCGCTGACGGACCTTCATCCGTCCGCGCGCGGTCTCCTGCCCTAACCGTCTACATCCCGCGGGCGACGACCTCCTCGTAAGGGGCCGGCGAAGCGTCCGGGTTCGAAGTGCAAGACCGAGCGAGCTCGCCGCCACGAGCACCTGGCAATTTCGCTCGCCAGGGGCCGAACCGTGACAGGAGTTTGCAGCCCGGATCGCGCACGCCGGAGAGCTTGCACGGAGGTCGGTTGCTGCGAGAGGATTCGAAGCTCGAGGCGAATGACCAGGGAGCACGCATGAGTGATCCGAAGCTCGAGGATCAGGCGATGCTGAGGACGCAAACGACGACGGAGATCCGAACACCGTCAGTGGGCCAGCGGCGACCTGAAGGAGCTGCGGTCAGGCCTCGTCTGCGTCGGTGTCTCGCTCGCGATCTCCACGCGTGCGGTCCCGAAGGAGATCGAGCGATTCGTCGCGCTGAAGCGCTCCGTGACAAGTCGCGACCGCGCAGACGCGGCTCCGCCCCAACGACCTCGGGCGCCCCGAAACCTTCGCGCGGCGACGGGATTCGCTTGCCCGAGCATCGCGCCGCGCGGCGGCCCACGCAGGTGATCGCGCGCGCGAAAGCCCGATCGCGGCACTCGTGCGGCGAGTGCTTGCTTTCGGGCTGATGGGAGCCCCCGCCCCCGGCGCTAGCGCCGCTCCGACCCCGACTGCGAGCGGCGATGTGGGTGACGAGGTCACGCGGGCGTTCGCGCTGGGTTGGCAGCTGTCGGAGCTGAGTCGGGGCGCGCACCCGAGGGCAGCGGCAAAAGGAGAGCCGCGCGGCGGGCCGCCCGGGGTAGCGAGCCTCAGCGACTCGCAGCAGACGACGCTCGGGATCGAGCAGGTGCAAGCGGCACTGACGGTGCTCGCGCCCACGATCGCGGATGCGGGGCTTCAGGTGCCGGACGTCGGCTCGCTTCGCGAGGTGTTCGAAAAGGGCGACTCGGCGGACGAGGTCAGGGCGGCCGTCTTCGAGCTCCACGTCACCGTCCTCGCGGCGCTGACAGCAGCCGACTTCCGGCTAGGGAAGGCCTACGGGCTTGGCCGCGCGCTTGCCGAGACCTGCCGGGCGCCGGAGAGCTTGGAGTCGTTCCGGAAGACGTTCGCTCGCGAGCCGATCGCAAATCTGAAGGAGTGGCTCGCCGACCTCCAGTCCGTGCTGCCGCCGCACGCCTCCCGAGCGGTCTACTTCTCGCTCGGGCGCTGGGAGGCTTGGGCGGGGACGCTAACGAGCGAAGGGGACTGGCAACAGCGACCTGAGAATTTGAGCGAGCTGCTTGCCCGGCAGGCGAAGCTCTGGCGGGCGCTGCTCTCGGGCGAGAAGCTGGGGCAAGACATGCTCCGGATCGAGGAGTACGTTGCCGCCGCCCAAGGCTTGCTCAAGCAGGGATGGCGTCTGAGCAAGCTGTTCCTGCGGCGCTACCTGCTCGTCGTCGTCCTCGTACTCGTTCTCTTCGTCGGCGGCCTCACGCTGCTGCTGACGGTCCATACGACCGGCAGGGTGGCGGCCGGGGTCGGCGCACTCGCTGCCGCGCTCGGGATCAGCTGGAAGGGAATTGGGGCCGCGATGTCTGAACTTTCTCGACGCGTCGCAACACCGCTCTGGGGTGCCGAGCTCGACCACTCGATTGCCGCCGCGATCACGCTCGCGCCGGGGTTCGATCCCGATCGGGCGCGAACGCTCTTCGAGGAGACGCCGGCACGAGGTCCATCCGTCTCGGCTCGCGCTGGTCGTCAGCGCTAACGGCGGCGCGAGCCCGACCTCTACCTCGCCGGCCCCAGAGCGTCAACGAGGCCGCCGAAACGACAAGCGCGGCGATCTCGACGGAGCATCGCGACGAGGTCCGCGCGTCTCGCGGGAGCACGAGTCAAGAGGGCCTACGCGAGCCGCCGCTCGAAGATCTCGATGAGCGCCGGCCCCGCTTCGTCGCCCGGCGTCGCGCGCTCGAGCCGCAGCACAGCCTCGCGTCCGTCGAGCTCGAGCGTCGCCAGGTGGTTCTCGAAGAGCGGCCCCTCGAGGAAACGCCAGCCGATCTCCGGCAGGGGGACGCGAGCGGTCGCGGCAAGCGCGCGGCCGACCGCCTCCACCGCGCGACTCGCCCCGAACGTCTGCGCTCGCCGCTGCGCTCCGGTCAAAGGGTTGCGGATCGGCGAGCAGACGGCCTGGTACACGCGGCTGCTCACCCTCGACGCGCGAGGGAACGCGACCTGCGCCAGATAGGCGTTGTGGACGTCTCCGGAAAGCGCGACAATCGAGGCCGGCGGTGCGCCCTGCTCCCCTGCGGCGACCTCGCCGATGAGGTCGGTGAGGCGTTCGAACGCCCGCCGGAACGACGGCCAGTGGTCGAGGTCGGCGGCCTCACGAATGCGCTCGGCGACTGGGACGAACAGCCTGCCCCACGCACCGTCGCAGACGGCCTCGTTCCACGCTTGCAGGTGGTGAACACCCCGAGCCATCAGATACGGATCGGACATTCCGATCAGGAGGTGGTCGAAGTCGCCTTTCATCCGCTCGCGGAGCCACTCCCACTCTCCGTCGTCGATCATCTGCCGGCGAGCATCCTCGAGGATGCGGCCGGCGCGGCAGTCGATAACGACGACGCGCGTGCGGCCGAGGTCGCGGCAGAAGCTCCATCGCCTCGCGTCGGTCGTCCTGTCCTCGGCGAGCGCGAACTCGCGCAGGAGCGGCGCTGCGTCCTCGGCCGCTGCGACCTCCCGTAGGAGCTCGTCCTCCTGAAGCTCTCGCGGCGAGAGGTTGCCGAGGTGCTGGTAGACCCAGTACGACGAGAAGGCGGCCGCCACGCGATCCTCCCACCACGGCTCACGTCGCATCCGCTCGACCCACTGATGCGAGATGTTCCAGTCGTCGTGGACCTCGTGATCATCGAAGACCATCGCGCTCGAAACCGTCGAGAGGAACCACCGGATCGCGGGGTCCTGCCACGACTCCCAATAGAGGCGCGTGTACTCCTCGAAGTCGGCGACTTCCTCATAGGGCGGACGGCTGGTGTCCCGGCGGGAGCGGATGAACTCGAGCGTGCGTGGGGATACCTCGTCAGCGTAGACCTGGTCGCCGAGGAGAAGGATCGCGTGCGGCCAGCGTTGAGGCGAGTCGTTGAGCATGCGCAGGGTGTACGCGAGCAGCGCATCGGGGCCGCGCCCGCGCTCGTCCTCGTCGGGTGAGAGCGTGTACGGAGGCTCGTGGGGGGCTGACACGCGACAGGAGCCGAAGAGGATGCGGAGCTCGTGGTCGTCCTCGATCGTGCGGATCGTGCTCGGAGGAAACGGAGACGACGGATCGGGCCACGCGTTCTCGCCGTCGAGCGCAACCTCGTATTCCCGGCTGCCACCCGGCTCGAGACCCTCGACGACGACGATTGCGTAGTGGTGGCCGGCGACGTGGAACGTCTGCGCGTGAGCGCCCAGCACCTCGACCTCACACGGCGCGTCCGTCTCGACCCAGATCGTCGCGTCGGTGCGTCCGATGTGACGGAGGAGCGGGCCGAGGACAAGCCGGGGCACGGCGTCCAGGCTATGCGAGCGAGGCGGCGTGGGCGCGCCGACAACGACGGGACTCGCATCTGGCACCACCGACCAGGAGGCGGCAGAATGGCGTCGTCGGACTGACTGCGCGAGTCACGCGGGAGGGAGAGCCCGGATGAACATCGCACACAACCTCGATCGCGCAGCCTGGCACTTCCCGAACCACGAGGCGATCGTGTTCGAGGGCCGCAGCTGGACCTACGGCGAGCTGCGGGCCGCCGTCGATCGGACTGCGTACGGGCTTGCGGCGCTCGGAGTGGATGTCGGAGATCGCGTAGGTCTCTTCCTCCCGAACATCCCCGCGTTCCCGATCGCCTACCTCGCGGTCCAGAAGCTCGGCGCGATCGCCGTCTCCATCAACACCATGCTGACCGCCAACGAGCTCGAGTACATCGTCGCGGACAGCGGCGCGGGGACGATCTTTACGACGGGGGAGCTGCTGCCGCGGCTCAAGCCGTTGCTCGCGGCCGGCATCGACCGCGAGCGCATCGTCGTCTGCGAGGGCGCCCCTGGCGAGCATCCCACGCTCGAGCAGCTAGCCGCGGACGGCGACACGCCGTTCGAAGCGCGGGAGCGGGATCAGGACGACGCGGCAGCGATCCTCTATACCTCCGGCACCACGGGCAGGCAGAAGGGTGCCGTCCTCACTCACGGCAACGTGATCTCGAACATGCACGCCACGAGTCACGTCCTCCGTCTCGACCCCGAGGACCGATCGATGCTCTTCCTGCCGCTCTTCCACTGCTTTGGGCAGAACTTCATCATGAACACGGCCCTGGTTTCGGCCGCGACGATCGTCCTTCACCGCCGATTCGTCGCCGAAGAAGTGTTGGAGTCGATCAGCGCGAGCGGCGCGACGCGGTTCTTTGCCGTCCCCGCAATCTACATCGGCCTCCTCGACGCGGGCGTCGCCCCCGCGGATCTCGAGCCCATCCGCTACTACTTCTCAGCTGCGGCGATGCTCCCGGTGGAGATTGGCGAGCGCTGGCGCGAGCGCTTCGGCTTACCGATCCACGAGGGGTACGGCCTGACTGAGACGTCGCCGCACGCGACCCACAACCACGTGTGGGAGCACCGGGCCGGCACGGTGGGGACTCCGATCGAGAACGTCGAGGTCAAGGTGGTCGACGCGGATGACTGCGAGGTGGCGGCGGGCACGTGGGGCGAGGTCGTGATCCGTGGCCCAAACGTGATGCTCGGCTACTGGAACCGACCCGACGAGAGCGGCGACGCGCTCCGCGGCGGTTGGTTCCACACGGGCGACATCGGCTTCCTAGATGAGGCGGGCTACCTTTCGATCGTCGACCGTGTGAAGGACATGATCAACGTAGGCGGGTTCAAGCTTTGGCCGCGCGAGATCGAGGAGGTCCTCTACCAGCATTCGGCGGTCACCGAGTGCGCGGTGATCGGGGTGCCCGACCGAGTCAAGGGCGAGCTGCCCGTCGCGATCGTGGTCGCTCGCGGAGGAGCTGAACTGCGGCAGGAGTCGCTCAAGGAGTTCTGCCGGGAGCGGCTCGCGACCTACAAGATACCGTCGTCGTTCGACTTCGTCGACGAGCTGCCGAAGACCCCGAGCGGCAAGATCCTCAAGCGGGTGCTCCGGGAGCGCGGGCGCGCCTTAAGCGCGAGGAGCGCGATGCGTACGGGTTGACGACGATCAGCTCCTCTCGGAGGCGGTCGCCAACGGCACGCTTGCGCATCACCGAGAAGCTCGGATGCTTGTAGATCGAGCCCGTGTGCGGCGAGAGGTAGAACTCAGCAGAGAAGTAGCCGACCTCGTCGCTGCTCAGCACGTCGAGCTTGTGGTCATCAACCGTGAGCCGCCAGCGGGAGAGAAGCGCGAGTCGCGGTAAAAGAGCCGCTGAGGCTCGTCCCGCGGCGCGTCGCTCGAATCGATCGCGATCAGCGCGAGACCCGTGACGCCGTCGGTCTGCTTCTGCAGGTATGACGGCGGCTCGACGATGACCACTTCCAGAGTCGGTCGGACATCGGCTTCGACGAGATGGCCACCGAGACGAGCCCCCGGTGCGGCGCCCGTCTTCGGCCAGCAGCTTCGATTTCACGACCTCCTCGCTACTTCAACGGCGCCGGCGAGAGCAGCCACGGTCGCGGCCGCCGCCACCGCCGACGGTCTGAGCTGGCGCTCGCGCTGCGCCGGGAAGTACACGCGCTCGGGGTGCGGCCCCGCCGCGCCGGCGGGTCCGTGTTCACGGGCCATCTTCATCAGCTGCGAAACATGCAGCGCCTTGCGGCCGGTGCGGCCCTGCGCGATCTGTGTCTTGCACGAGAAGCCGTTCGCGACGACGAGGGTCTCTGCGTCGGCGGCGCGGACCGCCGGCAGGAGCGCCTGCTCGGCGATCTTCATCGAGACGTCGTAGTGCTCGGCGGCAAATCCAAACGACCCCGCCATTCCGCAGCACGTCTCGGCTGGAACGACGGCCTCGACTCCCATCTTCTCGAGCAGCGCAAGCTCGCTGCCGATCCCGCCCGTCGCGCGCTGGTGACAGTGGCCGTGGACGAGCGCCGTGCGCTCGAGCCGCGGCGGCCGGTAGTCGCTCGCGACCCGCTCGAAGAACTCGCTGAAGTGGAACGACCGCCGCGAGAGACGCATCGCGTCCTCGTCGTGCGGGAGCAGGTTCGGAAGCTCGTCGCGAAAGACGGCGAGGCAGCTCGGCTCGATCCCGACAAGCGGGACGCCTGCGCGGATGTCGGCTCGCAGCGTCTCGAGGATCGTGTTCAGGTAGGCCTTCGCGAGATCGAGCATCCCGAAGTCGTAGAGCGGCCGGCCGCAGCAGAGGTGGCGCGCGGGGATCGAGACGTCGTATCCCGCGTCCTCGAGCGCCTCGACCGCGGCGATCCCGACCTCAGGGTGGAAGTAGTTGTTGAAGGTGTCGGGCCAGAGGATGACCTTTGTGCGACCGCGATTTGGCCGGCTCCGCGACGCGTACCAGTCCTTGAGCGTGCCGTCGGCGAAGCGCGGGACCGCGCGCGCCTGCGCGATGCCCGCGGCCAACTTGAACGCCTGCGCCAGCGGCGGAGTCGAGGCGACGAAGTTGACCGCCCGCGGCAGGCGGGCCGCGACGCGCGCGGCCTGGTCGATCAGGCCGAAGGCGTAGGCGTGGCGCGGTCGCAGCCGCCGCTTGTAGTAGTGGGCGAGGAACTCGGCCTTGTACGTCGGCATGTCGACGTGGACAGGGCAATCGCTGGTGCAGCCCTTGCAGGCAAGACAGAGGTCGAGCGATTCCTTCACCTCGTCGCTGCGCCAGCCACCGGTGATGACCTCACCAACGAGCATCTCGTGGAGAAGGCGCGCGCGTCCGCGCGTCGTGTGCTTTTCCTCGCGCGTCGCCTGGTAACTCGGACACATCACTTGGCCGCCCTCGACGCGGCACTTCCCGACTCCGACACAGCGGAGCGTCGCGTGCGCGAAATCGCCGCCGTCGCGGCCGTACGCGAAATGGACAGGAGGGTGAGCGGGGTTGTACTCGGCGCCGAGACGGAGATCCTCGTCGAGACGGCGCGGGTCGACGATCTTGCCCGGGTTCATCTTCCACTGCGGGTCGAAGATGCGCTTGAACTGGCGGAACGCGTCGATCAGCTCGTCGCCGTACATCTTCGGCAGCAGCTCGGCGCGCTGCTGTCCGTCGCCGTGCTCGCCCGAGATCGATCCGCCGAACGAGACGACCAGGTCGGCGGCCTCTTCCAGGAACGAGCGGTAGTTGCGAATCCCTTCGGCGGTGCGGAGGTCGAACGAGATCCGGCAGTGGACGCAACCCTGCCCGAAGTGGCCGTAGACGGCCGCGTCGTAGCCATGCCGGTCGAACAGCTCGCGCAGCTTGGGGAGGTAGTCGGCGAGCCGCTCGGGCGGGACGGCCGAATCCTCCCAGCCAGGCCAGTGGTCGGGCTGATCGGGTGGGAAGGCGGTTGCCGCGAGCCCTGCCTCGCGCACCGCCCAGAGCTTCTCCTCGAGCCCTCTATCGTCGAAGACCTTCGCGGCGTCGGGCGCGACCTTGTCCTCTGCGAGCTCTTCCGCGAGTGCGCGCGCCTTGTCCCTCGCTTCTTCCTCGCTACCGCCCCCGAACTCGACCATCAACCACGCGTGGCTGTCCGCGCCAGGAAGGAGCTCGAGCTCACGCGCGTGGAGCTTGAGCGCAATCTGGTCGTGGATCAGGTGGCGATCGATCGCCTCGCAGCCAATCGGTTCCGCTTCCATGATCTCCGGGATGTGCTGCGCCGCTTCATAGATGTTCTCGTAGCCGACGAGTAACAGCGACCGCGCCTTCGGCTCTTCGATCAAATGCACGGTCGCCTCCAGCACGGTCACGCAGGTGCCCTCACTCCCGACGAGCGCGCGGGCGACGTTGAAGCCCTTCTCGGGCAGGAGCTCATCGAGGTTGTAGCCGGAGACGCGCCGGGGGATGTCGGGAAAGCGCTCGCGGATGAGATCGCAGTAGCGGTCGCGGAGTTCGCGTAGCTGCTCGTAGACGCGGCCCCTCTCGCCGCCGTGGCTGACGATGCGGGCGAGATCGGCGTCACTCGTCGGCCCGACCCACATCCGCTCGCCTCCATACGTCAGCACTTCAAGTTGGGAGACGCTGTCCGACGTCCGCGGGCCCGGTCCGTAGAACGCCGCCATCACCGAGTGAACGCCACACGAGTTGTTTCCGATCATGCCGCCGAGCGTGCAGTGGTCGTGCGTCGAGGGGTCCGGGCCGAAGGTGAGACCATGCTCGCGTGCCGCCCTGCGCAGGTCGTCGAGAACCACGCCGGGCTCGACGCGTGCGAGCCGGCGGACAGGATCGATCTCGAGCACGCGGTGGAGGTACTTCGAGAAGTCGATGACGACGGCGACGTTGACGGTCTCGCCCGAAAGGCTCGTACCGCCGCCGCGCGAGACGACCGGCGCGCCATACTCCCGACAGGCGTCGATCGTCGCGATCACGTCGTCGATCGTCTTCGGAATGACGACGCCGATCGGAACCTGGCGGAAGTTCGAGGCATCGCTCGCGTAGAGCGCGCGGCTGCCCGCACCGAAGCGAACCTCCCCCTCGGTCAGGCGCTGAAGCGCCGCAGCGAGCGAGCGCGCGCCAGCATCCGTCAGCCGGACCGACTCTGATGGGGCGCGCCGGCGGGCACCCGCAAAGCGGAGCCTCGTGGGGACGTCAAGCGGCATAGCGCTCCGCCTCCTTTCGCTTCAGCTCGAGGCCGTTGCCGGGCCTCGTCAGATCAGGGACGAGGCGGCCGTTCTCCGGCTCGAGCACACCGTCGAACAACAAGCGTTCGATACGGACGTGGTCGAAGAAGTACTCGACGTGGCGGACCGAGTGCACAGCGCAGCAGACGTGGGCGTGCAGCGACGGCGCAGTGTGCGCCGACAGCTCGAGCGAGCGCGCGCGGCAAAGCGCATCGACGGCGAGGAAGCCCGTGATCCCTTCGCAGCGCGTCGCGTCCGCCTGCAGGCAATCGACTGCGCCTGCTGCCAGCATCCGCTCGAAGTACGGCAGCGTGTAGCCGTACTCTCCGGCCGCGATGTCCATGCTCGCGGGCCCGTTGTCGCGTAGGAACCGCAGGCTCTCGAGATCGTCGCTGGACACCGGCTCCTCGAACCACCGCACGTCGAAGTCGCGGTACGCGCCCGCGAACCAGAGCGCCTGCTTGCGGCGCAGGGCCCCGTTTGCATCGACGAAGAGCTCGACGTCGCCGCCAACCGCCTCACGCGCCACGCTCACTCGCTCGATGTCGCGCTCGGGCTCCCGCCCGACCTTCATCTTCACCCGCGCTATTCCCTCGGCGGCCCAGCCGGCGAGCTGGTCGGCGAGCTTGTCGAGCGAGTAATTCGTGAAGCCACCGCTGCCGTAGACCGGCACGGCGTCGCGCACCTTCCCGAGCAGGACTGCGAGCGGCAGCTCGAGCAGTCGTGCCTTCAAATCCCAGGCCGCGCAGTCGATCGCCGCGATCGCCATCGAGCCGAGCCCGGGGCGCCCCAGGTTCCTCACACGCCGTGCGAGGCTCTCGTGCAGCGCGGTCACGGCGAGCGCGTCGGCGCCTTCGACGAGCTCGCGCAGCGTGCGGTCGATCAGCGTCGCCGTCGCGCCGTCGCCGTACGTGTAGCCGATCCCGCAGCAGTCGCCGGAATGAAGCTCGACCAGGATCATCGTCGTCGAGTCCCAGCGAGCCGTGCCGTCGGACTCCACGGTCTCGGCCGGGACGGTGAATGCCGCTACCTCGAGCTGCTCGATCGATGCTTCCACGGCTGTCGTGAGCGTCTGACCAGCACCCCCGGAAAGAACGCGTCGACCGTCTCCTCGACGGCTTCCGCGCGCCTCGGTCTGTTCGTAGTACGAACTTTACCGATGACGCGGGGGCCGCAAACCTGGAGCCCGAGCGCGAAGGGACGTCGCCCGTCTCGCGTGCGCCCGTTTCGCGACCCCAGGAGGACGGAATTCAGCGCCGCCGTTCGGTCGCGACCCTGAAGCTCTCCACGAGTTCCCCGAAGGCGTGCACGAGGTCCGACCGCTCGGCTTCGTTGTCGATGACGGCACCGCAGAGGCGCCGGTTCCCCTCGTCGGTCAGCCGCAGGTAGACGACCCGCGCGTCGTGTTCTGCCGGCTCACGCCGGATCAGCCCGGACTCCTCGGCGCGGGCGCACAACTCGGTCACCGTGTTTCGCGAGAGCTGGAGGCGCTGCGCCAGCTCGGTGAAGCTCAGCCGCTGGCTGCCGTCGGGCGCGCCCTTGATCGCGAGGAGCAGCAGGTACCGCTGCGGCGTCAGGCCCCAGCCGCGAGCGATGCGTTCGCTGCGGCGCAGGAAGGCGCGGAGCGCCACGCGGAACTCGGCGATGTGGATGATCCGCTCGAGCGGTACCTGTTGCTCGCTGAAGAAACGGCCTTCGCTCCGATCACGAGCATCTCGTTGATCATCAGGCATGCGGCTGGCAGTCAGCGGCCGAACAGCCGCGTGCACCAGATGAAGTAGGCGACGATCGCAGCTTGGAGGACGACAGCGAGCACGATCCGCACGCCAGTGATCTGCGCGCCCCAGACGATCACCGCGTCCGCCAACAGATCCTCGCTTCCGGTTCAGATCGTTTGTCGAGAGGCTGTTCGTGTTACGAACTTCCGCGTGTGGCGAAGACGTAAACCGAGCCGCCGGGCTCTCGCCGCTTTGTTCCTTGTCGCGTTCCTGCTGAGCGGGTGTCGCGGCGGCACGGTGACCGCGTTCCGTGTGGAGCACGACGCCGCCTCGCTGCAATCGATCGCAACGGACGGCGCGATGACTGCGAACAGCGCCGTGAAGGGGGATGCGACGGACGCGTTCACCCACACCCACGCGAGCGAGCTCGGCGACGAGGCGGCGGAGCTCGCGAGCGTCCTCGCCTCCGCACACCCGAAGCGAGGCCTTGCAGACGAAACGACGAAACTCATCGCGCTCGCACGGGCGGCCGCGGAGACGTTCGAACGCCTCGAAAGCCACCCGTCTGACAAGGCAGCCGCGCGGCGTGCGCGGTGTGATCGACGTCGGTCCCACGGTTCGGCTCGGCGGAGAGGCGCGCGACTTCGGCCTGAACCGAGGCGAGGAGCGAGCAAGCAAGCCGCTCTCGCGACTGCCCGCCTCATGACCCGCGTCTCAGCGCTCCTCCGTGCGCCAGTCGTAACGGAAGACGGTCGGTCACTAGGCCACATCTACGACGCGCGCGTCGAGTGGCGCGACGATCGACTTGTCATCACATCGCTCGTGGTCGCAAGACGCGGCCTTTGGGAGCGCCTGAGCGGCGACCGCGGAGCCGACGACGAGATCCCATGGAGTCGCGTCGTTGCGATCGGCGACCGCGTCGTCGTCAGCGATCGACGCTGAGTCCGTCGGGCTTCCCGTGGTCGCGGCCGGTCAAGTCAGCGCTACTCGAGCGTCGAGAGGAGGAAGGCGCAGGCGAAGCCCGCCAGCGTGACGAGGCCGACGAGCGCGCCGCTGTGCTCGAACGCCTCCGGCATCATCGTGTCGGCGAGCATCGTCAAGATCGCTCCGGCCGCGAACGATTGGACGATCGCGATCACATTCTCGGAGGCACCGCCGAGGGCAACGAAGCCGATCGCTGCGGCGAGCGCTGAGATCGCAACCACGCCCGTCCAGAGCCCGAAGACGTACTGGGCCGAGCGGCGAGCCTTCCGCATCCCGGTCGCCGCCGACGCTGCCTCCGGAACGTTCGACAGGAAGACGGCGGCGACGAACGCAATCCCGACGCCCTTTCCCTCGACCAGGCTGACACCGATCGCCGCGGATTCAGGAATCCCGTCCAGCAACGCCCCGAGCACGATCGCCGTCGCTGACCCATCCGCCTGTTGGCCGCCCGAGCGTTTGCGGTGCTCTCCGCCGCGGCGGTCGATCAGCCAGTCGCCGACGAAGAACGTCAACCCGCCCGCGACCAAGCCGATCGCGACGGCGTCCCCGCCGCCGCGCGTGTACGCCTCGTGCGTCAGCTCGAAGGCGAGCGCGCTGATCAGGACGCCGGCACCGAACCCCATCACGAGCCCGACCAGGCGGCTGGAGAGCCGCGCGTAGTAGCCGGCGGCGGCACCGACAAGCAGCGCCGCACCGCCGACGAACCCCCAGAAGGCTGCCTGACCCACACGTGCTCCCTTCGTCGCTCCGATGGACGGCGGTAGAGAAAACGTCTCGATTGTTCGTACTACGAAACATAGCGGGATCTCGATCCGGAGACGGCTCGCGTCGCCGAGCCGCTCGACCGACTTGCGCCTCGAGTTCACATCGACGGAGTACGACCTATACGCTCGCGCGTGTGGACCGCTCGGAGCGCCTCGCCGACAACGAGCGGCGAATCCGTGAGATCAACGAGGACCTCGACCTCGTCGCGCACGACACCCACGAGTGGGCGAGCGACTTGGACACAAGCGAGGTCGAGTTCCTCTGCGCCTGCGGCCGCCCCGACTGCGATGAGACGATCCTCCTTTCGCTCCGCGAGTACGAGGCGACGCACCGCGAGCCGCACCGCTTCGTCGTCGTTCCAGGGCACGAGACTCCCCCTGTTGAGCGCGTAATCGAAAAGCATCCGACGTACCTCATCGTCGAGAAACGGCCGGAGTTCCAGGCGCGCGACTGACCGCGTCTTCAGCGGCGCGCCTTGCGATCGGCTCCGCCGCTACCGCAACCTGATTGGCGCGCGATCAATTCGTACTTACGTCGACCTGCCGGGCAGGAACTCCGCGAGCTTGCCCTTCAGCGACTCTTCGACGATCCCCGCGCGGTCGGGGTCGTCCTTCGCGAGCGCGAGCATCATCGCCTTGGCCTGCTGGAGCGTCACGTGCGGCGGCATCGGCGGCACGTTGGGGTCGACGACCGCCTCGAGCA
>JALZFG010000231.1 GCA_030861645.1 Actinomycetota bacterium | reverse complement strand
GGTTCCAACCGACCGACGTCGGCTTGCCCGAGAAGCCGTAGCCGGGCATCGTCGGCAGCACGAGGTGGAAGGCGTCCGCGGCGCTCGCGCCGTGCGCCGTCGGGTTCGTCAGCGGCTCGATCACCTTCAGCAGCTCGACGATCGACCCCGGCCAGCCGTGGGTCATGAGCAGCGGCATCGCGTCGTCGTGCGGCGAGCGGATGTGCGCGAACTGGATGTCCAGCCCGTCGATCTCGGTGATGAACTGCGGCAGCGCGTTCAGCGTCGCCTCGACCTTGCTCCAGTCGTAGCCGCTGCCCCAGTACTCCACGAGCGCCTGGAGCTTCGCCAGCTGGACGCCCTGGGAGCGGTCCCTGACGGTCTCCCTGTCCGGCCACCGGGTCGCCCGCACGCGCCGCCGAAGCTCGTCGATCTCCTCCTGCGGGACTTCGATCCGGAATGGGCGGATCGCTGCGTCTTCGACCACGCCGTTCGTCGCGTCGTCCGAGGCCGAAACAGCCATGAGTGCTCCCTAACGCTTGGGGGGATAGGACCTCGTCAGGTTTGCGCTCCGACTCCGCGGTCGCGCCCGTGGAAGCCCCTGGTCGATGCCCTGGTCACAGTTTTTCAGTCGGGCCGAGGGGCGAATCGTCCGCGGGACCCGCCGGCGCCCGGGATGGCACCTCACGCGCCCGCCGACGTCCGGGTGGATGTTCGCTCTGCGCTAGGCGGCTGCGACGGCGGCGTCTTCGCGAAGGGCTGACCGCAATTGCCGGCGGGAGTTGATGCCGAGCTTCGTGAACACCTTTCGTAGATGCCATTCGACCGTGCGCGCGCTGATGAAGAGGTGCGCACCGATCTCAGCGTTCGAGAGACCATCGCGGGCGAGACGCGCGATGTGAGCTTCTTGTGGCGTCAGCTCATCCCGCGCCTCGATGCTGCGTTTATGAACGGTTGCGCCTGTCGCCAGTAGTTCTTGGCGAGTGCGCTCCGCAAACGCCTCCATCCCCATCGTCCCGAACATCTCGTACGCGACGTTCAACTGGCGGCGTGCATCCACCCGGCGGTTTTCCCGTCGAAGCCACTCTCCGTACAGCAGGTGAGTCCGGGCAAGTTCGGCGCGGACGCGCGTTCGGCTCAGATGCCCGATAGCGTCGTCGAACCGCCGCTCAGCGACGTCGCCTTCGCTCATCAGGCCTCGTGAGCGGGCCTCGATCCCTAGCGCCCAGTCGCCTCCGCTCGCCTGCGCCTTTCTGGTCAGTCGACTCATGGCGTCCTTCGCCAGATCGAAGTTTCCGGTCCGCGTAGCCGGTTCGACCAGCTCGCTCAGGCCCCAGTTCTCGCCGACGACTTCTTGATAGTCGCTGGCGGAGCGCGCAGCGACGAGTGCCTCTTCGTACCGGCCTAAGCCGTTGGAAAGAACTGCACGCGCGTACTCACAGATGGCGAGCCCAATCCCCTCCCCGCGGGAGCCGGCCTCGCGAATTGTGGTCTCGATCAGCTCTCTCGCCTCGCGTGCTTGGCCCCGCCACGCCGCGAGGATCAACGCGCCGTACGGCGCCGAGCTGATCCCCGTCGCCTCCTCTACAGACCGTGTCTCTGCGACGGCCGAGGCGGCGGCGGAGAGCTCGCAGCAGAGCACGAGGATTGGTGGGCGCGCGCTCAGTGCGAGCGCGAGCTCGGTGAGCGTCCCCGTCTCCCGGGCGATCCGAACGTTGTGGTGCGACAAGAGGTACGCGCTCTCGTCGTCCCACACCTCAAGGGCGAGGACGCAGCCCTGCCACAACCAGCGCAGCCTTTCCTCGGGCGAGATCTTGCCGCCCGCGAGTTTCTGCAACGCGGCGTGGCACAGCGGCATACCCATGTCGTAGTCGTCGGTTAGTGCGACTAGTGCGTCCAGCAACAGGTCCGCGGCCGTCGGCTCGCGGCGTGATCGGCGAGGCGCGGCGCGCGCAGCCCGAGCCACGTCGGGCACGCCGACCTGCTCGTTGAGCCGGGCGCCGAACAATGCTGCGGAGAACGCGTCCAGGTACGTCTCGCGTGCGAGCCCCATATCGAGCGGCTCCAGGCGTCTGGCGGCTGCGAGCAAGAGCGGTGTCGCTTCGTTGCCTCGACTAGTCGCGAACGCCAGCTGGGCTTGCAGCAAGTCGATCCGCGCGCGTTGCATTTGGTCGAGCTGTCCCCCCCGCGCGACGTTGAGCAGCGTGCGCGCGGTGTCGAATGCCCCGGCCTGCACGTTCGCGGAGGCTGCAGCAAGCGCCCGATGCACCCGCCGCGCTGGATCGGGCGTCAGTTCGGCTGCGCGGGTGAGAAACGCTGCGGCGGCCGCGAGCCCTCCCCGCGACTGCGCGCGGCCGGCGGAGCGTTCGAGCTCGGCGGCGACCTGCTCGTCGCGCCCAGGCGTGGCT
>JALZFG010000475.1 GCA_030861645.1 Actinomycetota bacterium | reverse complement strand
GCGCGGCGCTCGGCGCGTCGTTCGGCGGCGCGCTCGGCGCGTGCACGTCCGCAGGGCCCGGAGTCGTGTTGAAGGCAGAAGCCGTCGGGCTCGGCGTCGCTCTCGAGCTGCCGCTCCTGATCATCGACGTCCAGCGCGCCGGCCCCTCGACGGGAATGCCGACGAAGCCCGAGCAAGCCGATCTCCTCCTCGCGATGTTCGGTAGGAACGCGGAGTCCCCGGCGCCCGTCCTCGCCGCGTCGACGCCGGGCGGGTGCTTCCACATGGCGCTCGAGGCCGCCCGGATCGCGCTCAAGTACCGGACGCCCGTGCTCCTGCTCTCCGACGCCTACCTCGCGAACGGCTCCGAGCCGTGGCTGATCCCCGACGCCGCCTCCCTGCCCGACGTCTCGGTCGAGTTCGCGGACGAGCCGAACCACGAGGGCCAGTTCCTCCCGTACCTGCGCGACGACGAGACGCTTGCGCGCCCGTGGGCGATCCCGGGGACGCCCGGCCTCGAGCACCGCATCGGTGGGCTCGAGAAGGCCGACGGCTCCGGGAACGTGTCGTACGACCCCGAGAACCACGACCACATGGTGCGCGTGCGCGCGCACAAGGTCGCGGGGATCGCGAGGGACATCCCCGAGCTCGAGGTCGACCACCAGGAGGGGGCGAGGTTGCTCGTTCTCGGCTGGGGCGGCACGTACGGCCCGATCACGGCGGCCGTCCGCAGGGTGCGAGACGCGGGTGCGAAGGTGGCGCAGGCGCACCTCCACTACCTGAACCCGTTCCCGCGCAATACCGGCGACGTGCTCCGCCGGTACGAGCGGATCCTCGTGCCCGAGATGAACCTCGGGCAGCTGCTGAAGCTCGTGCGCGCGGAGTTCCTCGTCGACGCCGTCGGCTACAACCGGGTTCGCGGCCTCCCGTTCACGTCGGCGGAGGTGGCGGAAGCGATCGAAGGAATGGCGTGATGAATCGAGGCAATGGCGACGGGCTGAAGCTGACCGCCAAGGACTTCAAGTCCGACCAGGAGGTGCGCTGGTGTCCGGGCTGCGGCGACTACGCGATCCTCGCCGCGGTCCAGAGCTTCATGCCGGAGCTCGAGATCCCGCGCGAGAACATCGTCTTCATCTCCGGGATCGGCTGCGCCGCGCGCTTCCCGTACTACATGCAGGCCTACGGGATGCACTCGATTCACGGGCGCGCCCCGGCGATCGCAACTGGGCTCTCGACGAGTCGGCCCGACCTTTCGGTCTGGGTCGTCACGGGTGACGGCGACGCGCTCTCGATCGGGGGCAATCACCTGATCCACGCGCTTCGGCGGAACGTCGACATCAAGATCCTGCTGTTCAACAACCAGGTCTACGGCCTGACCAAAGGCCAGTACTCGCCGACGAGCCCCGTAGGCCAGCGCACGGGCTCGACGCCGATGGGGTCGATCGACCACCCCTTCAACCCGCTCTCCGTCGTGCTCGGCGCCGACGCGACGTTCGTCGCGCGCTCGATCGACACCGATCGCAAGCACCTCACCGAGGTGCTCCGCCGTGCGGCGCACCATCGGGGAGCCGCGTTCGTCGAAATCCTCCAGAACTGCAACATCTACAACGACGGCGCCTTCGACGCCGTCCGCGAGGACGACGCGAACCGGATCTACCTTCGCGACGGCGAGCGGATTCGTTTCGGCGCCGAGGGCGAGCGCGGCGTCGTCCGCCGCGCGGACGGATCATGCGCGATCGTGGACGTCGACGAGGTGGGGGAAGACGCGCTGCTCGTCCATACGGAGCACGCCCAGGAGCCGAGCCTCGCCTTCGCGCTCTCCAGGCTCACTCTTCCGACGGTCGGTACCGTCCCGGTCGGAATCTTCCGCGACGTGGAAGAAGCGGTCTACGACGACCTGATGGCGGCCCAGCTGGACGAGGCGAGGGATCGTCAGGGACCGGGCGATCTCAGCGCGCTGCTACACGCGGGCGACACCTGGGAGGTCTCGTAGACGAGCTCGGGTGATGCCGCGAGACGCGAACGCGTAGTCCGTTTCGCCGCGCGCGCAGAACCGGGGTTTCTGTTGACTGGTGCTGTCCGGCGCTAGGCGGGACTGATAGTCGACGCGAGATCACGACCGAGGATCGCGGAAAGCCGCTCGATCTCGGCCTCGAGCGCGTTCTGCGGCGGTCTTCCGGCCTCCCGGAACCAGGTCACGCACACCCGGTCGTCCTCCAACGTCCAGGTCCCGGAGACCACGCCGGCCACCACGACGACGGGCGAGATCCAGCCTGCCTGCCTGCTCACGGCTGCCCGCCGCGCCGTCGGCACGACGCGGCCGTCCCCCGTGCCCGGACCGAGCACGTACTGGTCGAAGGCGGGCAGCAACCGCACCGCGGTGGTCGGGCTCGCCGAGACGACGTCGTCGAGGTCCTCGGCCCGGACGTACGCGTGCTCACCGTCCACTTCGACCTCGGCTAACCGGTCGACGACCACGCTGAACCAGGCCCGAAGCTGTCGTTTGCCGAACCAGCCGCCGGCGAGCCAGTTGCCGAAGGCGTCGACCGTTGCAGGCGCGTAGGCGCCGAAGTAGGCGAGCATCGCGACCGGCGCTGCCTCATCGGGATCGGGGATGCCAGCCCAATGCGAGCTGGCGGCCTCTGGACGCGTGAAGGTCACGCGGCTTCCGCGGCTCGGTCCGAAGCACAAGTCCCCCTGCCAAGCAAGCGGCTTCAGGAGCGTCCCCCAGCCGGAGCGAAGCCCTTCGCCGACATGCCCCAGGCCGCGTTGTTCGCTGACCGCCGTCGCGAGTTCGTCCCGGGTGAGGACCGCACCGTCGAGCGCCTCGCGAACCGCGCGGCGAAGCAGATCCATCTGCTTCGTCGTCATGCCGAAATAGCGCTGCCAGCTCGGCCGCTCCCACGAGCGTCCGGCGGCGATCAGCGAAAGGAAGGCTCCGGCATCCTCGGGTCTGAGCAGGTGGAGGGCGCCCCGCATCGCCCACGTCTTGATCAGGCGCCCGTCGGAGAGCGCGCGACGGACCTCACCCGACCGCGATGCCTGACGTCGGACACGAACGGCGAGCTCCGCCGACGACGCGACCTGCGCTTGGACGCCGCAGAGACGACCCACCACCTGCGCGACCGAGATGGCACCGACCGGATCGAGTAGGTGTCGCTGCATCCTCCACGCGAGCGCCTGTCGCCACGTGATCGAGACGGCCATAGCTCGAGCGTACCGTCGGCCCACCGCAACTCTCGGTGACAGGAGGCTGCGATGCGGGGGCCGAGTTCTACCGCGGCAGCCGTCCGGGAGGAAGCCGCGGCCAGAGGAAGTCGGTGCTATCGCTGGCCAGGGGGAAGCGCTTCGTCCCCCGCGAACAGCTCGACTGCTCTCGGCGTCGCCGGAGCCGTCGCCCTTCGTCGCGTTCCTCGCCCCACTCGACCTGTCGCCGCAGGCGTGAGCCGCCTCCAGCGGACGCCTCACCTCGGTAAGAAGAAGCGACTCCTCGTCACTCGCCCTTGAGCGCTGGAAATGCCCAACTAGGCCCAGGGGAGACGGCCCCAGTACGAGGGCCGCCCCCGCCGCGACGGCTCGAACCCCGCGTACGCCTGGTCCGGCTCGGACGTTGCCTCCTCCGCACTCGCGCCATAGCGCGCCGCGAGCTGCGACACCGGGTAGCGCACCTGCCAGTCGCCCGACCGGGAACCGGCCATCAGGATCACGCAGGGCTCGTCGCCGGCGCCGACGAAGATGTGCTCGGTCCCGGCAGGACTGTGGAAGAAGTCCCACGGCCTGAGGAGCCGCTCCTCGCCTTCGACGAGGAGCCTGCACTCCCCAGACAGCACGAGGAACGCCTCCTGCTGCGACTCGGAGTGGTAGAGACCGTTCGGCTCGCCGGGCGGCAGGACGTGGAGTCTGATGCCGAGCTGCGGGAACTCCGCCACGGGACTCTCGAAGGCGCACTCCGAGCCCGACGGGCGCAGGGGCCCGGACGTCTCCGACGTCAACCACATTGCATCCCGCACGTTCACGACGAACCAGCCCTCGCTGGTGGGCGCGAGGCCTGAGCCAGAGTCTTCGAGTCGCGCCTCGGGCACGCAGCGAGTCTACAGCGGTCGGAAACGGGGACTATTTCCCCC
>JALZFG010000204.1 GCA_030861645.1 Actinomycetota bacterium | reverse complement strand
CGTCCGCAGCGCGTACCCGGGGCGGTACGTGCAAGGGCGAGGGGGGCGAGATGCGCCGCGTCGTGGGCGTCATCCGGGAGTGGCGGAGTTTCACATCAAGCCTCTAGGTGAGTGCAACGTCCGCTCTCGGCGATGCCCCGGGCCACCGGCCGGACTCTAGAGTGTGCCGATCACCCGGAGATCGACCCGATGGCCGAATACACGATCGTCAACCTGAAAGAGGTCGAGGATCAGGCGCCGAGGTTCGGGCACTCGCCGAACCTGGAAGCGCGCTTCGCCGGCATCGCGCTCGGGCTCGAGAACTCGGGCCTCAGCTACCAGCGGCTCGCGCCGAACTTCCGCCTCCCCTGGGGACATAAGCACCGGCGGCAGGAGGAGGTCTATCTGCTTCTCAGCGGCAGCGCGCGGGCGAAACTCGGGGACGAAATCGTCGAGCTGAAACCGTGGGACGCGCTTCGCGTCTCGGCGGAGACGATGCGCGGCTTCGAGGCGGGACCGAAGGGCGCCGAGATGATCGCGTTCGGCGCGCCCAGAACCGGATCCGTCGCCGACGACGTGGAGATGACGCCGAGCTGGTGGACGGACGAAACGGTCTGAGCCGGTAGCGCGCTGCGGCGAAAAAACGCCCCGCTTTACGGCCGCTTGACGTTCCCTCTCGCGGAACCGACAATGACGCGATGACGAGACGCCTTGTGCTGACTCTTGTGCTGCTCGCGTCGGGCGTCGCCGTTACGGCTTTCGCTCTCCCCTCCCCCGGCGCCGACGAGCGACAGGTCGGACCCCGAGCCGCCGATGCCGGCCGCGCGAAGCGCTGTACGCGAGGCTCGAAGCACGCGTTGCGATTTCGAGCGCGCGTCTGCGTCCGTCTCCCGCAGATCCTGTGCGACCGAAACTCCGAGGGGAAGGATGCCCACGTGAGGCTCAAATGCGAGTGTCACGTTGCTCGCTCTTCGCACGCCGCGCAGGACGGCTCATCCGCGACGGCGCGTGTTTCCGTCTCGTCGTCCACGACGTCCACCACCTCCAGCAGCACGTCGAGCTCGGTCTCCGCCACAAGCTCGGCGTCGGCGACCTCCATCTCCTCCAGCAGCACGTCCGCATCGGCCACGTCGAGCGCGGCATCCTCCACCTCCGCGTCCACCGGCTCGGCCTCCACGTCCGCAACCTGCACGGCCTCGGCCGGGGACGGGGACGGGGACGGCGGTTGAGCCTGAAGACAATGAAATCCCCTGCCTTCCGGGGATTCCTTTTCCTCGAGCAGCAATCCGCGGGATAACAGCGCGTTCAGCAGCGGAGCGGGATGCGCACTGGCTCACGACAACGAAATGAGCGCGCGAATCTGGCGTAGCGTCGGAAAAAGCGACCGCGACGAGAGTTAGGCCGTTACCGTGCAAATCCCGGTCGTCTCGCCGCTCAGCCTGACAGTCACGCGCAGAGGCGGGGCCGGCCCGCGCTCGTCACCGGCTCGTTGCCATCGGGGGTCCCGGCGCGGGATTCGGCGCCGAGCTCGTCCCCCTTCTGCGGCACCCAGACTCTCGACACCCAGACTCTCGACGCCGGCGTGGACGCTGCCGAAGTCGATGACCTACCAGCAGAAAGAGACACTTGATGAGGGTGAAAGCCGCCGCCTACCGGGGCACAGAAAAGGGCGAGGGCCCCCCGCGGCCCGTGTCAAGGCCGACTCGTACAGGTAGTGCGAGCGCAGGACGCCGCAGCGTTCCTGCTTCACTCACCGCCGGCCGCGCAGCACCTGCCTCACTGCCGAGCGCAGGTTGTCGTACCGACGAGCTGAAGACACCGCCGAAGATGCGGAAGGCATCCACGTGGGTGTCCACGACGCCTACTGCGTCGGCCGCTCGACGCGATCACGAAGGCGGCGCGCGAGTGGCAGCCGCCCGTCACGAACAGGCTTGCGTCGCTGGCCGCCGATCTCGAAGATCGCCTCGCCCCAGTCGACCTCCGCCTCGACCCATCGCTCGTGCACCTGGGGCACGTACGCCTCCTCGACGGAGCCGCCCAGCTCCCGCCGCCCGCGGTGGACGTACTCATTCACCGTCCGCTCAGCGAGTCGGCGCCGTGCTCCTCGGCGGGGCGCCGCCTCGCGCGTCGCTACAGGTTTTCGCCGGGACGTTTGTCCTCTACCTCCCGAAACACTGCTTGCTCGACCCAAAGGTCGTAGGATGACTGCCTCCATGAGGCGGAAGGGAGGCCGGTTGTGACAGAGACGTACGAAGCTCGAGTTCAGCTCTCCGCGGCGGATGCGGAAAGGGCCGCGCGACTGGTCGAGGAAGTGGAAGGGCGCCTCGAGGAGATCGCCCACATCGCCGCCCGAACGCTAGGCAGGACGCTCGACAACAACGTGGTTAGGAAATTCGTTCCTCACAACGTAACGGCAGCCGATACTCCGACGATCGTCGAGGTCGAGATTCTCGACGACTTTCTCGGCCCCGGGACGCGGCCCTGCTGCCTCCTTGCATTCGAGGACGGCGACTGGTGCGTTGAGTGTCCGTGCGGGGCCGCTGGCTGACTCCGCGTCACCGTCTGAACCTGCGTGCTCCTGCAGCGACGCCTTGGAACACGCTTTTGCGTAAGTAACACTCTGTTACTTGCGGGGGCTGGGGCCCAAGCCGTCATAGGAAACAACAAAGCCCCGCGATCTGCGGGGCTTCTTCTACTCCCCGGGTAGGACTCGAACCTACAACCCTCCGGTTAACAGCCGGATGCTCTGCCAATTGAGCTACCGGGGAACGGCAGCCGCGGAATTGTAGCCGCGGCCTACGCGAACTCGCGGATCGCGGTGCGGACCTTCGCGAGTGCTTGCTGCAGGTCCGTCAAC
>JALZFG010000189.1 GCA_030861645.1 Actinomycetota bacterium | reverse complement strand
CGCGAGCTGCATTCACGTCGCTTGGCGCACTCCCGCTCGTGGCGGCGTTCGGCAGACGAATCGCGGGGGAGCAAGCGGGCGGGCGTTCTCGTCTCCTGAGCTCGCTGGTCGAGCGACCCAGAGGGCTGCTCGCCGACGTTGTCCGTGCAGGAGCGCCGCCGCCGTCCGAGGCTCTCATCTGGGCGCTCGGGCTCGGCTCCTTCGGGCTGGCGTGGTCAATCTCGACCGTCGCCGTCTACCTGCCGAGCGTCCTGCAGCGCTTCACGGATGCCGACTCGCTGATCGGCCTAACGCTTGCGGCCGAAGGACTCTTCGCCCTCACGCTGTCCCTCGTCGTCGGGCCGCTCAGCGACGCCACACGCAGTCCGCTCGGCCGCCGCAGGCCCTACCTGGTCGCCGCACTCCCTCCGCTCGCAATCTCGCTCTCGTTCCTCGGCACGCTCCCGAGCCTGCCGGCGACGGCGGCTCTGCTGTTTCTCTTCTTCGTCGCGTACTACATCTACGAGCCGCCCTACCGCAGCCTCTACGCGGACGTTCTGCCGTCGGGGGTCATGGGCCGCGCGCAGAGCGCGGCGCACGTGCTTCGTGGGCTGGCGATGGCGGGGGCACTCGTCAGCGGCGGCGTCGCGCTGGCTGCCTGGAGGCCGCTCCCGTTCCTCGTCGCCGCGGTGGTCACACTCGTGGCGTGCGCCTTCGTTCCGCTCCACGTCTCGGAGGCGGCGCCCCCGGTGGCACCTCGCAGGACCCTGCGCGCGCAGCTCGCCGCCTCCGCCCGCGTGGCGAGGCGCGACGACGCAGTGCGGCGGTTCTTCATCGCGAACACGGCGTGGGAGGCGACATTTGCCGGCATGCGCACGTTCGTCGTCCTCTACGTCGTCGAGGGCCTCGACCAGTCCCTGCAGGTCGCCTCCGCCGTGCTCGCAACGGTGACGGCCGGCTACCTCCTGGCGGCGGTCGTGCTGGGCCCGTTCGTCGACCAGCTCGGGATCGGGCGGGTCATTCTCGTCGCCTCCGTCGTCTACGGCCTCGGCCTGTTCGCGGCCGGCTTTGCCACCCGCTGGCACGACTGGTACTACGCGCTCATCCTGCCTGTGGCGATTGCAGGCGGAGCGGTGATGGCGCTCGCGTGGGGCCTCCTCTTCAAGCTCCTCGGGGATCACGACCTCGGCGCGGGCGTGGGGCTCGGAATCGCCGCCCGAGGGCTTGGGCTCCTGATCGGGCCGCCGCTCATGGGGATCACGGTCGACGCGTTTCGACCGATCCTGACCTCGACCGACGGCTACGGGGCCGTGTGGCCGGCCGTCGCCGTACCGATCCTCGCCGTCATCCCCCTCGTCGCGCGCCTCGCGCGCCTCGAGCGAGATCAGGTGCTGCGCACGGAGCCCGCGCCTTAGCTCTGCGTGTCGGGCGGGGTTCCACCTGCGCTGCGCGGCGGGGCGTCGTGCGGTCGCGTAAAGATCACCAGCACGCTCAGTCCCTCGTACGCCGTGAAGCGGTGGTCGGCGCCGGCCTCGACGAAGAGGGCCTGACCCTCCCCGAGCGGCGTCCGGGTGGCCTCGACCTCGAGCGTCCCCTGTCCCTCGAGCACGACGTACAACTCGTCGTCTTCGTGCGGCTGCTGACGGTCGGGCTCCGGCGCGACGAGCACGTAGACGCCGACCTCGAGCCCGGGCGACTCGTGGACGATCTCATAGCCGCCGCCGGCCTCCTGAAGCCGCCGCATCGCGGCGCGAACGTCGAGGGGGTGCACGGTTCGCGGCTCCTCCCGCTCGGCGGACGTCACGCCCGCCTCGCTCGAGAGGACGCCACAATCGCGGCGGCGCCCCTGAACGGAGCCGCGAGACCGACGGAGACGACGTCAGTCGTCATGCCACTGTCACCCTCCACGCAAACGAAGTATCGCGGCTTTCCTGCAGCGAGATCAGTCGCGTCCCCGACGGCGGCCGCGAGCTGACGACGCATCCTGCCGGAGAAAGGGACGTCGAGATGAAGCGGTCGGGCGAGGCAGGACGAATCGACGCGCCGGGCACGAGTGGCCTCGCCCGACGGATCGGGGCTTCCGATGAAGAGCGAAGTTCTCGCTGAGTGCAGCTTCACGACGCAGGAGCCGGTCTGGCGCCGGATCGACGCCTGGGCGAGCGCAGCCGGCTACCGGTTGACCGACTGGCACATGGACAGACGCGTCTACGCGAAACCCCATCGGCTGCGCCGCAGTCGGGGGGTGTTGGACGGTGTCCGTGGACGAGGTCGAACGGAACGTCCACATCGCCGCAGCGGTCCGCCCGATGCGCTTCTCGCGCCTCCGTCCGCTGGAGGCTGGAGGCGGGGATGCCCGAGCCGACGTCGACGGCTGCTCCGCTCGCTCGGCGAGACGCTGCTCGACTGAGGGTTCGCCGGAGACGTCCCCGCTCTGAGACGAGCGCCGTGCGATCGTCGGCGGCCGTTTCCGTGCTTTCCGGCGTGTATCTCCCCGCCTCGCCGCGCCCGAAGGACCGGTGCAAGCGAGCCGCGAATCGCCTCGGCGGGAGTGGAAATCGTCCCGCGAACGCGTCTGATGCGGCGGCTAGACGCGCTCGAGCCCCACGTAGTTCTCGGCGAGGGAGGTGGCGGCTGCGACCGACGAGCAGACGTAGCTCAGCTGGGCCAGCTGGAGCTTCGAGTCGAACGCATCGCCCGAGTCGAGGCGATGCAGCATCGATGTCATCCACCACGAGAAGTGCTCGGCGCGCCAGACGCGACGGAGGCACGCCTCCGAGTAGCGCTCGAGCGCGCCGCGGTCTCCGTGCCGCAACCAGGCGACAAGCGTCTCGGCGAGCACGCGTACGTCGGCGATCGCAAGGTTCAGCCCCTTCGCGCCGGTCGGCGGCACAATGTGCGCCGCGTCGCCGCCGAGGAAGAGTCGCCCGTACTGCATCGGCTCGACGACGAAGCTCCGCATCCCGGTCACCCCCTTCTCGAGAATCGGGCCTTCGTTGAGCCTCCAGCCCGGCACGCCGAGCCGGAGCCGCAGCTCCTCCCAGATGCGCTCGTCCGGCCAGTTCGCTAGGTCCTCGTCCGGCGCGCACTGGATGTAGAGGCGCGAGAGCTCGGGCGAGCGAAGGCTGTGGAGCGCGAAACCGCGGTCGTGGTGGGCGTAGATCAGCTCGTCGTTCGACGGAGGCGCGTGCGCGAGGATCCCCAGCCACGCGAACGGGTACTCGCGCGAGAACGACGCGAGCCGTCCCGCGGGGATGCTCTCCCGCGACATCCCGTGGAACCCGTCACACCCCGCGATCGCCTCACACCGCAGCTCGTGCTCGACGCCCCCCTGCTGAAAGCGGACGCTCGGGCCGTCGGAGTCGATGCCTTCGAGGTGTACACCCTCGACCTCGAAGAGGAGCGGCCGCCGTGTCTCGATCCGGGCGGCGATCAGATCCTTCACGACCTCCTGCTGGCCGTAGATCGTGATGCTCCTTCCACCCGTGAGCTCGCTGAGCGCGATCCGGTGCCGCTCGCCCGCGAACTGGAGCTCGATCCCGTGGTGGACGATGCCCTCGCGCCGCATCCGCTCGCCGACGCCGATCGCGTTCAGGAGGTCGACCGTCCCCTGCTCGAGCACGCCGGCCCTGATTCGGCCTTCGACGTACTCGCGGCTGCGCGCTTCGAGGACGACGGAGTCGATGCCCTCGAGGTGGAGGAGGTGCGCGAGCACGAGCCCGGCGGGACCGGCGCCGACGACCGCGACCTGCGTGCGCGCCGTCGTTGTTCCGTCGCGCGCGCCCGGCGTCACCGGTTACTGTCCACGCGTCTCCGGTGCTGCCGGGGCCGCGGCGCCGGCGCTCGCTGCGGCGCCCACCGTTGCCCCCTCCCGTCGCTCGATCGCTCGGTAGACGTGCGCTCGCAGGTGTCCGAACTCAGGCAGCTCCTTCGTCCCGACGTCGTCCCGGGGCGCCGGCAGGTCGACGCTCACGGTCTTCTGCACCTCGATCGGACGCGGCGTCAGGACGACGACGCGATCGGCGAGGTAGCCG
>JALZFG010000188.1 GCA_030861645.1 Actinomycetota bacterium | reverse complement strand
GCGTGTCACCGGGCCGCAGCGCCGCCATGTAGACGGCCATGTTCGTCTGCGCGCCCGCGTGCGGCTGGACGTTCGCGTGGTCCGCGCCGAAGAGGTCCTTGGCGCGCTCGATCGCGGCCTCCTCGATCTCGTCGATCACCTCGCAGCCGCCGTAGTAGCGGCGGCCCGGGTATCCCTCCGCGTACTTGTTGGTTGCGACGCTGCCGACCGCTTCGAGGATGCTCGGCCAGGTGAAGTTCTCGGACGCGATCAGCTCGATCTGGTCCCGCTGCCGCTCGAGCTCGCGGTCGAGCAGCTCAGCGATCTCGGGGTCGACCTCGGCGAGCCCGGCCGTCCGAAGCCGGTCGAGCGTCTCCTGCGCGACCGCCATCGCGGTGGAGCATACTTCGCGATCCCGACGTGTCCAGTGGGGCGCTGCGAGCCCGTCGCTTCCGCCCGAGCTCCCTGGCCGCGGCGGACCCCGTAGCGAAGAGCGGCGCGGGCGAGACGCCGGCTTATGTCACGCGCGACGACGCCTGGGCGACGGCGTCGTGGACGCGGGCCAGCGCCTCCTCAGCCGACACCGCTCCCTCGCGGAGCACGCGCGGCTCCTCGGCGGTGATGTCGACGACGGTCGACGCGACGCCCGGCAGCTCCCCGCCGTCGAGGACGGCGGCGCACGCCGACCGCAGCTGCTCGGGAACGTCCTCGAGCCGGCGAGGATCCGGCGCTCCGTGGAGGTTCGCGCTGGTGGCCGCCACGGCGATCACGCGCGCGAGCACCTGGGCCGTCGGCCAGTCCACATCGGGAACGCGCACGCCGATCCGCTCGGTGTCGGGACCGGTCAACCAGCGGTAGCGACGGGCGGGATTCTGGACGACGAGCGTGAACGGACCAGGAAGGAGCGCGCGCGCGATCACTCCGGCTCGCCCGCGCAGCTCCGGCAGACAGTCGAAGAGCATCTCCACGTCGCTCGCCACGATCGCGATCGGCTCTTCGGGCGGACGCCCCTTCAGGCGATACAGGCGCCGCACCGGATCCTCTCGATAGGGGCTCGCGCAGAGCCCGTAGACCGTGTCCGTAGGCAGGATGACGGGCTTGCCGGTTCGGAGCGCGGCGACGGCCTCGTCTATCCCTGCCATCGCGCCTCCACGACTCGTTTCCTGCCGGCGAGGTCCCTCGTGGCCAGGGGCGAACCGTACCCGTTCTCGACGGCCGCGCGCGCGACCCGCTCGGCGCCCCGCCCGTCCGTCTCGAGCACGAGCCAGCCGCCGGGACGGAGAACGCCGCGCGCGGCGCGAATCACCGCCGTCGTCTGCCCGCGGTCGGCGATCGCCCCTCGCGGCTCCCACTCGCGCACCTCCGGGTCGAGCTGCTCGATCTCTTCCGCGCGCACGTACGGCGGATTCGCGACGACGAGGTCGAACGGGCCGGCGGGCAAGTCGTCGTCGATGTCGCGGACGAGCACGCGGACGCGCTCCGCGAGGCCGGTCTCCTGGACGTTCTCGGTGGCGAGCGCGACAGCTTCCTCGGAGCTATCGACCGCCGTGAGCCGAGCCCCGGGATGCTCGTCGGCGATCGCGAGTGCGATCGCGCCCGAGCCGGTGCCCACGTCGAGAACCTGCGGCGCGGCGAGTTCGCCGAGCAGGGCGAGGCAGCGCTCGACCACGACCTCGGTCTCGGGGCGGGGGACGAGCGCCCGCGAGTCGGCCTTCAACGTGAGTCGGCGAAATCCCCACTCGCCGAGCACGTACGCCAGCGGCTCCCGGCGCGCGCGCCGCTCGACGAGGGCGTGGAACGAGGCAAGCTCGGCATCGGTCAGCTCACGCTCGCGCTCGATGACGAGCCCGCTCCGGGAGGCGCCGAGAACGCGGCCGAGCAGCAGTTCGGCGGCGAGCCGCGGCGACTCGACGTCGCGCGCGGCGAGGTGATCGACGGCGCGTGCGTGCGCGCTGCCGACCGTCATACGGTCGCGAGCTCGAGCGCCCGCCGCCGCTCCTCGGCGGCCAGCGCCGCGGTGAGCTCTTCGAGGTCGCCCTCGAGGACGGAGTCGAGACGATGCAGCGTCACCTTCACACGGTGGTCGGTCACGCGGTTCTCCGGGAAGTTGTAGGTCCGAATCTTCTCGGCGCGATCGCCCGATCCGATCTGCGTCCTGCGCGCTTCCGCCACATCGTGCCGCTGTTTCTCCAGCTCGCGCTCGAGCAGCCGCGCTCGCAGGACCCGCATCGCCTTCTGCCGATTCTGAAGCTGCGACTTCTCGTCCTGCATGGCGACAACGATCCCTGTCGGGAGGTGGGTGATCCGGACCGCCGAGTCGGTCGTGTTGACGCTCTGGCCGCCGGGCCCGGTCGAGCGGTAGACGTCGACCTTCAGCTCGTTCGGGTCGATCTCGACCTCGACTTCCTCCGCCTCGGGCATGACCGCGACCGTCGCCGTCGAGGTATGGATCCGGCCCTGCGACTCGGTCACCGGCACCCGCTGCACACGGTGCGTACCAGCCTCCCACTTCATCACCGAGTAGGCCCCGTCGCCCTTGACCGAGAAGACGACCTCCTTGTAGCCGCCGGCCTCGTTCGGGCTCGCGGAGAGCAGCTCCCACGCGAAGCCGCGCCGCTCGGCGGACCGCGTCAGCATCCGGAAGACGTCGCCTGCCCAGAGCGCTGCCTCGTCACCGCCGACGCCCTGGCGCACCTCGACGATCACGTCTTTGCGATCGGCCGGGTCATGCTCGACGAGCGCGAGCCTCAGCTCCTCCTCGAGTCGCTCGACCTCGCGTTGGTACTCGGGGACGAGCGCCGCGAGCTCGCCGTCCGTTCGCGCCGCGTCCAGGTCCGCGCGCGCCTGCCGCCACTCGGCGGCGAGCCGGTGCGGCCCCTCGAGCTCCTTCAGCCGCCGCCCGACCTCGGCCGCCTCACGGTGGTCGTTGTAGACGGCCGGGTCGCTCAGCCGCTCGTGCGTCTCGTGGAAGCTGCGGTCGAGCTCCTCGACGAGCTCGGCGATCGTTGCCATAGGTCGTAGCGTAGAGAACGCGACCGGGAGGTCGGGACCGACGCCAGCCCGCGGTAAAGCCCAAGTACGAGTCTGGTACTCGGGCGCCGCGGTGCTGAACGAGCCGCTGCACGGGCGGCGGCGAACGCCGGGGAAGCGCGGCAGGGACACATACCGCAGAAGCGGCGCCTACGCCATCACCTCGACCGTGCGCTTCTCCCGCGTGAGGCGTCCCTCGAGGGTGAGCACCTCGCGGAGGGCGCGGATCGAGACTTCGATCTGATCGAGCGTCGGCTGCCGAGTCGTCAGGCGTTGAAGCCAGAGGCCCGGCGCGAGCAGCGCGAGCAGGAGGCGGTTCTGCGAGTGCCTTCCCGCGAAGCGGATGAGCTCGTAGGCGACGCCGGCGATCAGCGGGAGGAGCAGGATCCGGGTCGCGATCAGCCAGTACCAGGCGGGGCGGCCGAAGAAGGCGAAGACGAAGATCGCGA
>JALZFG010000184.1 GCA_030861645.1 Actinomycetota bacterium | reverse complement strand
GCTGAACCATGCGGAAGCGGGTGGCGGAAAGTCCGGAAAGCCGCATGAATAGAGGGAGTGCACGCCAATCGTCGTCAATCGCCGTGATCCTCGAACCGGCCTTCACGCCGGAGGTCGCGGGTTCGAGTCCCGTCGCTCCCGTAAAAACACCCTGCGATCAGCCTGTTGTGTTGCCTCGTTCCGCGCTATCTACTGCCGGCTTCCCGCGCCCATCCCGCACGCGAATCTGGCCCAAGACCTGGCCGAGGAAAGCGCTGCAAACCGGCATTTCTGTACCCGATACTCGGCGCCAGACGGCCACCTGCCGTCGGCCATCCCGCGCAGATCCCGGCCCCCTTGTCGTGACGACGAACTGAACCGCGTTTGTTATGTGTCGCGGTGTCGGAGCAGTAGTGCGCCATCGAGGAGCGCTGCGCCGGCCCAGCCGTCGTGCACGCCGGATCAGCGACTCGATCTTCTCGCCGTCAGTCCCGCGCGTCGTCGCTCGTGCGCGCACACGGACGCCGGTTCGCTTTGTTGCCCGAGAGCGCAAGGCCTTCGGTTGATAGGTGCAGACGGAGTTCCAGCCGCCTCGAGTTTGCGAGGTGGCCGCTAGTTCGAGAGGAACTCGCCGCGGAAGGGGAACCTCGGGCGCCGGCCTCGTGAAGCGCGCGTAGGCCTCTTTCGGGTTTGGGGTCTCATGCTCGACTCCGGCGCCGTGCCGAAGCGCCGTCTCGTCACGCGGGTAACCGATCACATCCGGGCCGACACGATTACCGACGGCAAGAACAAGCGACAACTCATCGCCCGAACCGACGATCGCATGCGCGACGTCGGCTGGGCTGCCCCGGTCTCAGAACGGTCAGGTTGATACCGAACTCCCGGGAACCGTTCACGGTGCTTGTCGAACTCGCAGGTCGCGCCCAACTCGTTCTCCTGCCATCGGAGCTCACGCACGTTACGGACAAACCACCCTTCCCGCGATCTGCGGCCACCACGCGATCTCCTTTCCGGTGCTGCCCGCCACCGCGAACACCCTTCGCGGCGCCGACCCGGTCATTCTCCCAGAGGTTGGCTGTATGTCGCCATCCAAGACCCCCGTCGCCACTCCCGCAGCCAGCTACCTTTACTGCTAGAGTAAAGGCGTGGCCAAGATTTCCACCAAGAACCAGGTGACGATCCCGGTTGCCGTTCTCGAGGAGGCCGGGCTGCATGCCGGCGATCAGGTCGTCGTGGAGGCGCTCGAGGAGGGCGAGCTGCGCATCCGCCGCGGCGAGCTCGGCTTCGAGCGCGCCTTCGGCGCCCTCACCGGCACCTTCCCACCCGGCTACCTGGAGCGGCTCGACCGGGAAGACGCCGAGCGGTGAGGGTCGTCCTCGACGCCGACGTCCTGATCGGCGCGCTCGACAACTCCGACCCCCACCACACCCAGGCCCGCAGGCTCTTCCTCGACTGGGAGAGACGGGACGACGCCCGGCTGATCAGCGTCGTCAACCTCACCGAGGTGCTTGTCGCTCCCGCTCCCGACCGTAATCGGCTTCGGACGGCGCGAGAGGCGATCGCCGCGCTCCGCGTTCAGGTCCACCGGCCCGGCGAGGCGGTCGGGGTCGAGGCCGCGCGCGTCCGGAGCACGCACCCGATCAGCCTCCCGGATGCCTACTGCCTGACGACCGCCCGATACACCGACGCCGCCGTCGCCTCCTTCGACGAGAAAGTCGTGCGCGCTGCAGAACGCGAAGGAATCGCGCTGATCGAGCCAGCCAGACAGCGACAACGGCCGCACGGCCGGTGAGTTCCGGACGCACAGCCCTGCCTGCCCCGCCTCCGATTGCCGGTTCCTGAAGAAGCGGTGCGGCGTCCCGGGCGGGACGAGGACGACGTCGCCCGGCTTCGCGACGAACTCCTTCTCGCCGGCGCGTAGACCAAGCAGTCCTTCGAGCACCTCGAGGCGCTCGGACGGCAGGGGCGGGTGACGGGGTTCTCGAGCCTGTCTCCTGAGCGGATCATCGGGTCTCCTCTCGTTGCGTTCGTTCGGACAGGACAGGCTGTGCGAGCGGTACGCGGACGTCATCGGCGCCGGGAGGGCATCTGCCCTACGACCGGTGGCGCAGCTCGGCGGCGGTCTCTACGACCGCGGCCGCAGGTAGGGACGCGGGCTGGAAAGTTCGGCCGACCCACTTCGAGCTTGGCTCCGCCATCTAGCGGCCTCCGTTACGCGTACCATCTCGAGCAGGCTGTCACCGACTTCGGTGGAATCGCGCTCTGCTAGGCGCCCTCTCCGGCGCCGTCGGATGGCACGATCGAGTCGGTGCGGAAGCGCGATTCCCGATCGTCGGCGACAAACGCGCCACTAATGACCATTCCCGCGGTCTGCGTGGAGCGGCGAAACAGCGTTCGAGCACAGGAGGCACTACCCGTGCGTGTCGACGAGAGCATCGAGATCAAGAGGCCCTTGCAGGAGGTTTTCACCTACGTCTCCGACGTGGACAACTATCCGGACTGGATGGCTCATGTCTTAGAGGTACGCAAGGACACACCCGGGCCACCGCAGCAGAACGATAGGTTCATCGTCGCCATCAAGTCCGTCGGTCGCCGCTTCGAAACACCCGACGAGAGGACCTCTTATGAAGGCAACCGGCGGTATATGGATCGAGCTGTAGGTGGGCCTATCCCGAACCAACGGTGGCACTGCACGTTTGAGGAGGTGCCTGGTGGGACGCGCGTGACGCGAGCCGTGGACGCTGAGCCGGGTGGCTTGCTCAAGCTGTTGGAACCGCTTCAGAAGCGGGCAGCCGAGCGTCAACTTAGGAAGGACCTTAGGACGCTCAAGGATGTGCTAGAGACGCGGCAGGAATGAAGCGATAGCCAGGACACGAACGTCATTGCGACGACGCTGACCGCGCCCGGAGCGAATCTCCCGTCGTTGCTCATGGCCACGAGGACGACGCCCGTCCCGCGGTCACCCTCCGCCGTTTGCTACTAATGCAACGACACATCCCTCGCTCATCCCGCAGGAGGTCGCCGGAAGCTCCCACTACCCCCCGGGAATTCCCGCACGTCCCCGGACGGAAAGACCTGCTCTCGACGCAAATCCCCGCCTGCTCCGCCTCAGCCCGGAAGCGCCAAGACCGGCCTGTCACGCCGGAGGTCGCGGGTTCGAGTCCCGTCGCTCCCGTAGAAACAACCTGCAAATTCGCATCTTTGTCGCCAATTCTGACGCAGACGACCGCCGTCTTTCTAACCGCTCGCGCGCTCATCCCGCACGCGAATCCCGGACGCATTCCGGTCACGTAAAAGGCTGCAAATCGCCCTGTTGTCGTCTGGCAAGGCCCGAGTCTTCGGTCATCCCGCGCAGATCCCACAATCGGATGGCCAGTCGACTGCAAGAGGCGCCGCTCCATCAGGGGCGCGTGCCGATGTTCTCTGCCGCCCACGCGGCGAGCTCGTGAAGCGCTTGCTCGGAGCGGGAGCCCGGCTCGGCCGTGTAGACGATGAGCTGCTGATCGGGGTCGGCGTCGGACGTGAGCGGATCCCAGCTCAATGTGATCTCACCGACGACGGGATGGTTGTAGGTGCGCGTGCCCCGCCGTTTGACGGCAACGTGCGTGCCGGCCCACCACTGCCGGAACTGCTCGTCTCTGATCGAGAGGTCGCCGACGAGCTCGGCGAGGCGGGGGTCATCGGGCTTGCGCGCCGCCTCCATCCGGATGTAGGAGACGACCGAACGAGCGAGTCCTTCCCAGTCGGGGTAGAGGGAGCGCATGCGCGGGTCGGTGAAGAGCAGCCGCATGAAGTTCCGTTCCCGATCGGGGATCTCGCTGAAGTCGACCATCAAGGCAGCGGCCAGCGGGTTCCAGGCGAGGATGTCGTGGGTGGGCGTCATGACGATCGCGGGCGTTTCGGTGATGTGGTCGAGCACACGCTGCATGTGCGGCTTGATCTTCTGCGGCGCGCGGCGCCGGGACTTCGCCGAAGCTGGGTTCGTGCCCGCGAGCTCGTACAGGTAGGTGCGCTGGTCGTCGTCGAGGCGCAGGGCGCGCGCGAGCGATGCGAGCACCGGCGCCGAGGGCCTGATCCGACCCTGCTCGAGCCGCGTGTAGTAGTCGGTCGAAATCGCTGCGAGCTGCGCGACCTCCTCGCGGCGAAGGCCGGCGACCCGCCTCTGTCTCCCACCATCGGGCAGGTCGACGTCGCTCGGGTTCAGCTCGGAACGGCGAGCGCGAAGAAACGCGCGAAGCTCGTTCTGATCGCTGTTTCGGCTGCTCATGAGTCCGCTTCATTGTCGCTCAGGCATAGCCGCTCCTGAGGGGGCGATCTTTCCCAGGAAGCGCGTTCCGAGGAAGAACGGTCTCTATCGGCCGAGCCAACCGGGCGTCATCCTGAACCGCGAGCAACCGGCGGTTTCTGTGGCCGCCACGCGCCAGATACCGGAACGGGGCTCGACGAGCTCACCGTTGTGGCGGCCGCTGCGAAGCCGCGGGCGAAGGGAGAAGCAGGAAGGAGACACGTTGCAGATCACGAGGAACACGCTCGACACGAACCGCGGCCCGAGCGACTGGTTCACCGGCGCCGTCTACGTCGACGCTATCGCCGCGCCGTCCGAGCGCTCGCGCGTCGGCGCTGCCTGCGTGCACTTCACGCCGGGCGCACGAACTGCATGGCACACCCACCCCCACGGCCAGACGATCTGGGTCACCGAAGGTGTCGGCGTGTGCCAGCGCGAGGGCGGTCCGATCGAGGTCATCAGGCCTGGCGACCGCGTCTTTTTCGAGCCCGGCGAGAACCACTGGCACGGCGCCGCACCGACCCGGTTCATGGCCCACATCGCGATCCAGCAGGCAGACGACGCCGGCGAGGTCGTCGCCTGGGGCGAGCATGTCAGCGACGAGCAGTACACCCGCGCGCCGTCGATCACGGAAGGAGCGAACTGATGCGCGCAAGTGTCATGTACGGCGCCGGCGACGTCCGCATCGAGAACGTCCGCGACGCGACGATCGAGGAGCCGACCGACGCGATTATGCGCGTCGTCCGCGCCTGCATCTGCGGCAGCGACCTCTGGCCGTACAACTCGATGGCGCCGAGTGAGACCGGCCAGAGCATGGGCCACGAGGCGATCGGCGTCGTCGAGGAGATCGGCGCCGAGGTGCGCAGCGTCAAGCGAGGCGACGTCGTCGTGATGCCGTTCGCGATCTCCGACGGCACCTGCGAGTTCTGCCAGGAGGGGCTGCCGACCGCGTGCGTGCACGTCGGCTTCTTCGGCAACAGGGGCATGAACGGCGCCCAGGCCGAGGCACTGCGAATTCCCTACGCCGACGGGACGCTCTACCCGCTCGAGGTCGGCGAGGACGACGCGCTGATGCCGTCGCTGCTCACGCTCTCGGACGTCATGGGCACCGGCCACCACGCGGCGGTCGTCGCGCGGGTGGCACCGGGCAAGACGGCAGCGGTCGTCGGCGACGGCGCCGTGGGTCTGTGCGGCGTGATCGCGGCGAAGCGACTCGGGGCCGAGCGGATCATCATCATGGGCCGACACGCGGACCGGATCGCGCTCGCCCGCGCGTTCGGCGCGACGGACGTCGTCAGCGAGCGCGGTGAAGG
>JALZFG010000166.1 GCA_030861645.1 Actinomycetota bacterium | reverse complement strand
ATGCAGCCCAGGATGATCCCCCAGCGAAGCAGGTAATCCTTCTCTTCCGGCTTGGGCCTACTTGCTACGAGGATGCGCAGCACTAACCACACCAGCCAGACGAGCAATAGGAGACCGGGGAGGCCGGTGATGACGAGTGCTTCGAGAAACACGTTATGCGGCTGCGAGCTGGTTTCGCCGAAGCGGGTGAATCGGTAGTTTGGATTATTCTCGATCTCCTCGACGGCCCGCTCGTCGCTTCCGGTTCCGAACCAGAGGTGATTCCTCGCGACGGCGAGGCCGGCGGCGTAGGTCCGAAGACGGTCGTTCGCCCGCTGCCCAACCAAGCCGATCCGATCCGCCTGGGCAGGCGCGAGCAACGCGAGGCTCACGAGAGCGAGAACGGGAAGTGTCGTTAGTACGAGTCCGACAGCCGGCCGAACGCTCCACAAACGCAGGGAGAGCAACGCTGCCACGAGGAGTCCCAAGAGCGATCCGAGCGTGCCGCTCAGAAGCAGCGCCATAAGCTCGACGAGCAGAGCGGTCAGGAGAAGGATCTTGAGCACTCCGCGCCTGGTGGAAAGAGCATACGCGAGAGTAGGAACAGACATCAGCGCCATAAATCCACCGAGCTGGTTGTAATGCTCGAAAGTCCCATCGGCCCGTGCGAGCGAATCACCGGGCGACACCGGTGCATGTCCCGTCACGAATTGAATGACGCCGATGGCACCAGCAGCTGCCCCGCTCGCGATCAACGTGAGCAAGAGGCCGCGAAGCTTCGACTCAGAATCGAAATACAGGAGGACTAGGTAGATCACAATTGCCCACGCGGCCGGTTTCAACACCGCTGCCGCAACCTGGGTGGGATTGAGGAGCCCGTTGTCAGCGATACTGATGCCCCCGACAAAGGCAAGGCCGACGAGAGCCCAAAGAATAAGCTGCATGCGTTGGCTCACTTGAGCAGGGGGCTCGAGGAAAAGGGCGAGAGCGCCGAGCAATACAAGTATGAGCGTCACCAGCTCTCCGGGATCGAGTCCGGCGAAGACGTCTCGACGCTCGAGAAGCGGAAGCGCGAAAAGGAAGCCACCGACTGCAATCGCGGGCCTCCGGGACCAGATGGCCAAGGTTGAAAACGCCCCAACAAGCGCAGTCGCCGCCACTGCTCGTGTTGCGAACGGCAAAGTGCTTGCGACCAGCACGCCGGCCGCGACGGATACCCCGACAAGGGCAGCCCCGGAAGCAACCCCGACCAGAGCTCGCCTCGTCATCGAGCGAGTGGCCGCCGCTTGGCGCCTCCAGGCGACGTCTGAGACCAGTGGGCGTATCACGCGGCGGTCCCTCGCTGCGCACATTTCGCCGGGGATGCCACTGTTCGCTTCAGCGGGGTGCCACCGTTCGCTTGAGCCTGAGGCGCGCGCCCCCGTCCGCCTGTATGCCCGCTATCTGCCTCGCCTGTCTGCGAAGGCGGAGCCAGCGTATGAGCCGGCGCGGCAAGAACGCGGAGGCAATGACCTTGACTCCTGTGCGAATTCCGTAGGATCGAAATGCGCCGGCCGGACTTTGTCGCAGCCCGTGGAAATACATCTTGGCGAACGATCTGAAAGGGAGGACTCCTGCTTTGTTCCCCAGTTTTATGTAGTACTGATCCCAATAGAGTTCCCGGAAAGAGTAACCCTCGTCTTCAAGCCGGAACTCATCGAAAGTCTTTCGAAGAATTTGTGTTGCCGCATCGAAGTCTTGACCAGTGGCAAAGCTATCCCATTGATTCCCACCCATGTGAATACGGACACGAACAAGGGGTTCATCGATATAGGCGAAGCGCGACGATCGGGCTAGCCGAACCCAGAGATCCCAATCCTCAGCGCGCCGGAGCTGCGGATCGAACCCGCCTAGACGATCGAGCGGATCTTTTCGGACGACGGCGGCTGAGGCGATGATTGGATTCTCGTACAAGATGCCTGGGAAGGGGTCTTCTAACCGGAAGCCTCCCGGCTTGCTAGCGTGCCGACCACTTGGCGTAATCGCTCGGCCGCGTTCGTCAATCGGGACGGCGCCACTGTGGACCAGTGCAACGCCTGGATGCCGCTCGAGAACCGCGACCTTTCGCGAGAGATTCTCCGGAGTCATCAGATCATCAGCATCTATCAGTGCGACGTACCGACCGCGCGCCATCCTCAGCCCCGTGTTGCGAGCGACGGCGGGGCCGCGGTTCGTCTCATGTCGGACGTAGCGCAAATCGTGCTCCGCAAGCGCGGTAACCACAGCGTGCGTGTTATCTGTCGAACAATCGTCGATGACGATGATCTCGACATTCGTAAACGTTTGCCGTCTCACAGAACGGACGCACTCCTCAAGATAGTGCGCGTAGTTGAAGGTGGGTATGAGGACGGACACTAACGGAGACGGGGAGGGAGAAGCGACATCGCCGCGAGAAGTGGTCATTGAGTCATGGAAGGAGACGCTGCAAGTGCGCCCCGGATACGATCGCGAAGCACGAGAAGGATGTAACCCAGGGCCACCGCCTCCGAGAGAGTCACGGCTAGCGCGGCACCGGTGGCGCCGTAGCGCGGCACGAGACCGAAGCCGAGCGCAGCGATGATGGAGAGCTTGAGAGCTGCGAGGTAGAACATGCGGTGGGGCTGATTATAGGCCAGGAGGAGCTGAGCAAGCGGAACGTAAACGCCAACTAGACCCGTCCCTATTAACAGGATGCGGGCGACGGTGGCAGCACCGCTGTACTCATCACCGAAAAAGAGGGTGAAGATTGCGGGCGCTGGGAGCCAGATGAGCAAGACCAAGACGGCAATCGCTCCGGACAGCACGGCCGCGTGTTTGAGGTACGCTCGGAGCAGGGCGGGCGTTTCCGCCGTTCGAGTTGCGCGCGGGAGGAGAGCCGGCGCCAGGGTGCCCGTCAGCAGCGAGACGATCTGCACGACGCGGACGGCGGCGCTGTACTCGCCGACGGCGCTCAGGGACGCAAACGCAGTCAGGAGGAAAACATCCAAGCGCTGGTGCAAAATGTACGCGACATTATCAGCAAAGAGCCATCGTGAAAAAGAGAGGATTACACGGATAAGACGCTTGTGGAATCTGACGCGACGAACGACACGCTTTAGCGCTACCAGGGAATAGAGTCCGACAAGGCTCGCGACGGCGACGTAGGCGCCGTACACGCGCTCCGTGTCCGGTGGCGACGATGTGAACGCAATCGGCACGACGGTGGCGAATGTGAGCACGTAGAACGATGCGCTTGTCGCCGTGTAGCGGCCGAAGCGTTCGTCGGCCTGGTACGTTGCGGCGCGCAAGGACAGAAAATTCAGGCCGACGCCACAGACCAGCCCAGCAAAGATCGGGGTCGAAAGGGACGGTTTATGGAACGCGGTCGTGGCGAGAAGACGTGAGATGGGGAACGAAGTCACGAGGAGGCCGGCGTTGAGCAGGATCTTGAGCACGAAGACGGCTCGGAGGTACTCTTCCGGCCTTTCCCCCTGCGGCGCATTCGCGTAGCGAACGAAAGTTTGGTCTAAGAAGTCGTTTCCGACCCAGAAACCGAGGAACGCCAGAAAGACTGAGATCTCCCCAAATGAAGTAACGCCAAGCTCTCGGGCTAGGATGACGGCCGTTACGAACGACAGCGTGCGGGCGAAGCCTGTGCCGGCGACGACCAGCAGGTAGCCGCGGAAGATCGCGAACCATCCACGGACGCGCTGGATGAGCAATCGGCGTCCCTTCAGCAACGTCGGCTGGAACGTTGGCGGGTGAGAAGCGCGCTGGGGTGTCCTCATGCGCTCATAGTCGCCGACAGCGGGTGAAGGGGTTCGTCGCCGGGAGCAGGTCGGCGCTCGCACACGCCACCGCCGAGGCGTGCATCTGCGAGAGCGATCCTACGAGGAGGACGATACGGCCTCGCCGGCGGCCGGCAAAGCCTGACGGCGCGGGACTCCATCGACGTCGATAACCGCGCCCGCCGCGGCGAGAGACTGATCAACCGCCTCGATCGTCCGCACGACGTCGACTCCGAGCTCGGCGGAAGAGCGCGGCGTCTGACCGGTTCTGATGGCTCGGGCGAAGTCGCGCATCTGAAGCGTCAGAGGCTCGGAAACCTCGACACGAGGCGAGAGGATGTCTCCGGTCCGGTAGGTCAGGCGGTACTCGCCATAAGTCTGGGGCTCTGGCAGCATTACCCCGGAGTCGAAGATCCGTACGGGCTCGGTGCTCGTGTCGTCGTACAGCACCATCTTCTCGGACCCGACGATCGCGGTTCGCCTCAGCTTACTGGGCGCAAGCCAAGAGAGTTCCACATGGGCAAGCGTGTCAGAGTGAAATTGGAGGTTGATGAATGCGACGTCGGGCGTTTCGGGGAACACGCAGCCCCGACTGATCGCAGAGACGCGGACGGGAGTCTCGCCGAGCCAGTAGCGGAGGATCGAGAAGTCGTGGGGGCCAAGATCCCATGTGACGCTGACGTCAGACTGGTGGATCCCGAGGTTGACGCGACTCATCGAGATGAAGTAGATCGAACCAAGGTCTCCTGACCCCATCAAATCGGCGATGAGATTGACGGGCGGGCTGTAGAGAAAGGTGTGCCCAGGCATGAGGACGAGGCCCCGTTTCTTTGCGAGCGTCACGAGCTCGGCGGCCTCAGCGGTGGAGGCCGCGAGAGGTTTCTCGACGAAGACGTGCTTCCCCGCCTCGAGCGCGGCGGAAGCGAGGTCGAAGTGCGTGGAGACAGGCGTGGCGAATGCAACTGCATCTACCGTCTCATCGCCAAATACACGGCTGAGCTGGGTCGTGCGACGGATCGCCGGATATCGCCGCTTCATCGCCTTGAGTTTCGATTGGTCGAGGTCACAAGCCCAGGAAACCGCGGTTTCCGGGAGTTCGTAAAGCACGCGAACGAGATTCGGCCCCCAGTAGCCGAGCCCGACAACGGCAACGCGGACGGGTTTCATCGCGTCGCCTTCGCGGCCAGGAGTTGAGGGGGCGTACGAGCGAGAAGCAGGAAGTCGAGCCCGAGCGACCAGCTCTGCGCGTAGAGCGCGTCCATGTCGAGAGCTTCCGCATACGTGGCGTGTGCACGCGCGCTTGTCTGCCAAAAGCCTGTCATCCCTGCGGGTACGAGGAACCGATCGAAATGATGCGGCTTGAAGTCCTTGACTTCGTACGGAATGCACGGCCGCGGCCCGACGAGCGACATTTCGCCGCGGAGGACATTGATCAGCTGCGGAAGCTCGTCGAGGCTCGTTCGCCGAAGCCAGCGCCCGATCTCGGTCACGTCGTCTTCGCGGGAGAGCTTGTAGAGCCCGTCGTCCGATGGAGGGTCGTGGCTGCGCATCGTGGCTGCGATGAACTCTTCATGGACGCGTTCATCGGTGTCGGTTTTCATCGTCCTGAACTTGAGGAGCGTGAACGTCCGCATGTCCTTCCCCAGACGCGTCTGCCGAAAGAAAACGGGCCCGGGGGAGTTCGCCTTGATGAGCACTCCGACGACTACGAAGAATGGTGCTGTGACAGCGAGGCCGACGGCTGCCCCGAAAAGGTCGATGGCTCGTTTGATGAGCTGTGAGACGCGCGAGCGCGTGATGGGCGAGAGGCCAAGAAGAGAAATGCCTTCGACGCTGTGGACGTCGTGCGTCAGACCCACGACCTCGAAGAGTCGCGGCACGATGTCGACATGCACGCCTAGGGCGCGCAGCGTGCGGACTGGTTCGAGCAGGTGACTGTCGTGGTCAATGGACGGTGCGACGATCGCCCGCGCGACTCTGAATTGCCCGACCACGCGCTCGAGCGAGTCGAGCCCGCCGAGGACCGGAACGTCATGAACGTCTGGGGCGCCAAGGATCGGGAGGTGGTGACCATCGCGCCCCGGGATCGGAAGCTCGTGAAGGCTCGATTCAGGCTCTTTTGACTTCTCGTCGATAAAGCCGACAAGCCTGATGCCGTACTCGCTATGCCGTAGGAGCTTGCGCCCGATTAGCTGACCGATCTCCCCTGTTCCGATGACGATCGCCGGCTGGAGATAAACATTCGCCCTACGCGCGAGCGCCCGCGCACCAATCCTCCCACCGATAATGAAGACAAAGGCGAGGATCCAGAAGAGAACAGTGGTACTTGAGTTGGGATTGTCCGTGTCACCGAGCCCCAAGATCCCCGGCGTCTTCCCGATCAGGAAGCAAACGACAGCGACCAGGAAGAAGGCGACCGTCGCGACGACGAACACGCGGCCGACCTCGTCCGCCGTCGAATGTGCGACGCGCTCCTCGTCGCGATCATAGAGGCCCGAGAGCTTGGCTCCAACGAGCCACGTCGCCAGCACTAGGACGAAGAGCGCGAGCTCGGTGTCGAGAGCGCCTGCTCCTGACGACCCATTCTCGGCCAGCAGAGCCTGGGAGACGAGAAAGGCCGCCGCCAAGGCGAGGACGTCGGCAAGCGCGAGGAGTCGCGGCATCAGCGGCCTGCGACTCGTCACGGTCTTCGTCGTCGGACGGCGACGGAGGATCAGGGAAAGGACGCCGCTCGGCGACGTGCCGTCCGGCTCGAGCAGAGGGGCTGGCCGCAGTTGTCCTTCGGTACTCACCGGTTATCGAAGCCGCTGGCGCTCCCGGCTTTCGAGGAGCTCCTCGGGCTGGCCGTAGGCTGGCGCGTAGCCGTACCTAAAGAGTTCAGCGGGTCGACCTCCTGTTGCGACGAACCCGAGCTTGCGGGCGGGAGCACTGTCGAGCACGCGGCGCAGCTCGTTGAGAACCGGTCGCTGCGTCTGCCCGAGCCGGGAGACCACGAGGATCCCATCGACCCTTCCGCTCAGCGCCATTGCATCGCTGACCTCGAGGATCGGTGGGGAATCGATCAGGACGAGCTGCGCTCGCATCGCCAGCTGCGCAAGCATGTCGTTCAAAGCGTCCGCAGAAGCGACGAAGTCCGCCGGGTTCGGCGGTAGCGGTCCGGAAGGCAGAACCTCGACGACGCCACGCCCGCGGCCGTTCACGTCGGCGTCAGGAATCTCCTGATCGCGATCGAGGATGGGAATTCGAACGAGCGCGTGCTCCAGGGTCGTTCGACCCAGGGCGACACTCGTTACGCCGGGCTCATCCGGGGGGAGACCGAAAAGGCGGTCGATCGACGGGGAACGGAGGTCGAGGTCGACGACGGCGATGCGGCGACCAGCACGGGCGAAAGCGACGGCGAGGTTCGCGGTCGTCGCGGACTTTCCCTCGCTCCGCATGGCGCTCGTGATCAGAATCTTCGAGGTGGGATGACCGAGACTGATGAAGTCGAGGTTCGTCGCCAGGATTCGGAAAGCCTCAGCATCCGGCGCATAGGGCGTCGCGAGCATTGTGAGCTGACCGTCGCGGAGCCGGCCGACGGGCTCGTAGACACGTGCGAGGAGCGGGAGGCCGAGCCGCTCCTGAATCTCCTCGGCCGTCCGGACTCGCGTATTGAGCGCATCACCCAGGAAGGCAAGTGCGATGCCGAATCCAAGTCCAAAGATTCCGGCAAGGATCCCGTCCCGCAGCGGCCGCGGCTGGATCTGTTGGGCGCGGTCGGCGGGACGAGCGACGGACGCATTCGACGTCTGAAGGAGCTCGTTCGTGCGCAGCTCCTGGTCTCGTTCAGCGAGTGCAGCATAGAGTCGCGAGCTTTGCTGGCCCCGCTCTTGCAGAGCGCGCATCTCGTTCTCGAGCTCGTGGCGTGACTGCTTCAGTGATGCCGCGTCGATATTCCGCCGGTACCTTGTATAGGCGTATGCATAGGCGGTAGCAAGAGAGACGGCCATTTCCGGGTCGGAATCCGTGACGGAGAAGTTGAGGAAGTCGGCATCCGGCGCCGCTGAGACGGACGAGTTTGCGAGAAGGTCATTCGGGTCACGATCCCGGGCACCCGCGCGCTCGAGCGCGAGTTGCGCGACTTTCGGGACGCGCGCCAGCCTCGCCTGCGTATCTGCCACCCGTTGTGGGTCCTCGTTCGCCGGCGTTACGTTGGCGAGGAGGGCCGCAAGGGTTTGGGACTTGAGGTAGACCTCGGCGGATGCCTTGTAGAGCTCGCGCTGGCGGAGAGAGAAGAAGACGGCTGTCGCCGTCGTCACGCAGGTGACAAGAACGATGATCCACGTCCCTCTTCGCAGAACGCGAAGCAGGTGGGACAGCGGCGCCGCGTCCGATGCGTGGTCGATCACGCGTTCCTGCCTCTCCTACCGTTGCCCTCGCGCCAGTTCCCTGTGCTCGGGCAGGTCAGCGGCCGAGGTCGACAGAGCGTGGGGGTTGCCGGCGCGAGCGCACCAGACCGTCTACGCCGATATTCGCCGGTCGGATTTCGAGCGCCCCCGCTCGCGACCGACGCGCGGGCGCGGGTGGCCGAGGGCTCGTCCCCTCGGTGTCGCTGGAAGGTGCGCCGCTTACGACGAATCCCGCGCGCAGCGCCGATGGCAAGGTTGTTTCGGGCACGCTTCCGCGCACTAGTGCCTCCGCCCTCGCCGGTATGACCTGAGGCCATGCCGCACAGACCCCTCCCAGAGGATCCCTCTCGTTGCCCGCAGAAGACCGATTGAAACACGCGATTTGCCCCTTGTCAAGCGTGACGCCACGACGAGTGGTGACGCGAACGCGCCCCGAGCCGGTCACCAACACGACGGGAGCCGGTCCCGCAG
>JALZFG010000141.1 GCA_030861645.1 Actinomycetota bacterium | reverse complement strand
ATGGGATAGCGATCGGGATACGCAAGGTGCAACAGCACCGAGGCTGTCGGCCAGCCGACGCCGCGTAATGACCGTAGCGCATCGATTCGCTCGCGCTCGCTGCTCACCTCGCTCAGCGCCACGGCTGTACGCGAAACGACGTCCTCAGCGCTGTTCCGCGCGACGAGCGGCGCGCTGCGCGGGGTCTTCCACCGGCACACCTTGCGGAACTCCTCAAGCGTGTAGTGACCGCGCTCACGGGCCTTGCGACCGATGAGCAGGGCCTCGTCGTTCTCATCGGAAGGAAAGCGCGCGGCGTACTCGGGCACTCGCTCGATCGGGAACTGCACCGCGAACGCTCGCATCTTCCGAAGCGTAACGCCACCCTCTGTGGCACTCGTCGCGGCGGGCGGCGCCGCTACCTTGTCGGCTCGTCATCGAGGGGTAGTGGGCTACTTTGAAATCGGCCGCCGCTCGCGCGCGCCGCGAGTTTGCAGGCTGATTCACTCCGCCGCCTGCGACCGTCCGCCGTACTCCCCGATCTCTCGGCCGCACTGCGGAACTTCATCTTCGACCGCTTGGTCCGGTTGGTCGGCTGCGGTACCCCACGGCTACGAGCTCGTCGCCGCCTCTCGGGATCGCCGGGGACGAGCACTCCGCCAAGTAACTTCGCGTGCGAAACCGACGACGGTTAGCGACGGGCTAGCAGGAATGCGAGCGCTACGCCGTACGCCGCGTGCGAGGCGATGTTTACGACGGCGCGAGGCGGCTCGTCCGTGCCCGGTGGGGGATACAGCGCAAGCGCCGGTGCGATCCCGACGTAGTCGATTCCCCAGGTGGCGGCCCCGTAGGCGAGTCCCGCGGCGACGCGAGAGCGCGGCAGAAGCGGGCGGAGCAGTGCGAACGCGGACCCGAGAACCGCGCCCATCGCGACGTGGGCGAGAGGCCACGCAGGGACTAGCGACGCCCCCGTGCGGGCGACGACTTCGCGCGGCGGATAGCGTCTGCCAGCAACCATGACGGCCGTCATCGGAACAGTCGCCAGCACGCCAGCGACGGCACCTTCTGCGATACGTCGACGGCGATTCAATCCGGACCGACTAGTCCATCCTGCACGGCGTGGTTCAGGTTAGCGACGTCTCTCCGCGAACGAGGACGGCGCTCGTGCCTCGCCGTGGGGCCAAGCAGGCGCAGCTCGAAATCGTCACCTTCCAGCTGCGTCAGGGCGGGGGATCGACGCTAACTACTCTTCCGCGGCGTGCGGCCTCCTGGACGTCGTGGGATGGGATTCGTAGACGGCGAGAACTTCACGCTGCGCGGGCAGGAATCGCGCGGGCAGGAATTCGCTTCCGCCAGGGGCCTGACCGTGGCCAAAAGGGGAGTACTCGCGCCGCGACGCCTATCTGTGGCTCCCGAACGTCGCGCATAGCCAAACAATTAGGACGACAAGCTGCTCCGCGCCCACTACTACATCAGCGTCAGAGGCGATGATGTCGCAGTAAGGACGACCGCGCTGCTTGCCCTCGTCCCGGCTGCGCTCACGGTTCCGGCGCTCGCGGCGCTCGGCCCTGGTGAGCACCGTGTGCTCATCGATCGTGGCGTACGAGGCGATCCGCTTGCGCGAGCAGGGGGTCCGTGTCCGGCACCCCGAGCTTGCGGGCTGACGGGACCCTGCTGCTGCCCGCTGGAGGCTGACGCCGCAGCGAGCTACTCCGGTTATCGCGGGCCCTCTGCTCTCGCTCCTGCCGACGCTAAGTAGCATCTGGACGTGACGCTGCTGCGGGACGTCGAAGACCGCGATCTCGACGCCCTCTTTGAGCACTGGACGGATCCGGAGTCGAACTGGATGGCGGCGTTCACCGCCGTTGATCCGGACGACCGAGACGCCTTCGACGAGCGCTGGCGGCGGTTTCGCGAGAGCGCGACGATCACAGTGCGAACGATCGAAGCATCTGGGGTGGTCGTCGGGTCGATCGCGAGCTGGGATAACGAGGGGAAGCGCGAGGTCACCTACTGGCTTAGCCGTGAGCACTGGGGCAAGGGGCTCGCCACACGCGCCCTCGCCGAGTTCCTTGCGGAGGCTGAACGCATGCGACCGCTCTATGCCGCGAGGGTGCACGACAACGTCGCTTCGCAGCGCGTGCTCGAGAAGTGTGGCTTCCGACGCATCGGCGAGAGACGCAGCTTCGCGAACGCGCGCGGCGAGGAGGTCGACGAGGTGCTCTTCCGCCTGGATCTGTGACGGCCGCAGACGTCACCGCCGCTCAACTTCCAGCTGACACGGACGGTCGTAGCGCCGCGATGTTTCCGGAGCGGCTCCTGCGACGAGAAGATCAGGCGAAACATCGCTCGCGACGCTGCTGACAAAGACGTCGCTGGCCGATCTCTTCCTGAGCCGCACCTCCTGATCCACCACTTCATGTTCCGACCCGAGTACACCGCCGGCTGTCCGACGTGCTCGGCCATCGCGCGGACGGCTTCAACGGCTCCGTCTTCCACCCGGACGAGCCACGACGTGGCACTGATCGCCGTGTCGCGCGCTCCCCGCACCAAGCTCCAGGCGTACAAGCGCCGGATGGGATGAGCTCGCAGGTCGTCGTCTGCGAGCGCCTTCTGACGGAAGAGGAGCACGTGCACGTCCCAGAAGCGCCCTCAGAGCGCGGCCTTGACTGCGACGGCCGCGGCGAAGGCATGCGGGTGGTGGATCTCGATGAGCGGAAAATGGCGGTACGCGAACCGCACGCGTCCGCTCAGCTCCTGCTCGACACGCTCGATCTCTCGAAACGTGAGCTTCGAATACGGGCACTCGTAAGCGCCGTACTCGAGAATCAGAGACGCGCCCGCTGGACCGCGGACGTGATCGACCGCCTCGTCCAGCGGCTCCAAGCTCGGCGTTCACCCTCCCGGCATGGACGGTCCGCTCGACAAGAGCCGAGCACCGCCCCGAAACCGGCCCGGCCATGAATTTCCTCGTTTCTGGGGCGAAAGACTACGAGCGACTACACCGGTAAACGATCGCGGCTCACGCGGTGATTCCGCGTCGCGCGCCTTGTGTGATTTACGACCGTCGCGCGCGGTCGAGCGGAGTCGGAAGCGTACCCTGAGAGCGATGAGCATGCTCTTTCACTCCTCGGAGGAGGCGCCGGCCCGCACCGCTGATCCCGCTCAGCGGCGCGCGAACCTGCGGCGGATTGGCAGGCTCTTCGCTCCGTACAAGCTCCGGCTGGGCAGCGTGCTCGCGTTGATCGTCGTCTCGTCGGCGCTCGGCGTCGTCCCCGCATTCCTGCTCAAGCGCGTGCTCGAGGCGATCGTCCGGGGCGATACGACGGCGCTCTCTCTCAACGCCGGCGGGATGATCGCGATCGCGGTTGCGACGGGTGTGCTGGGCGTGATTCAGACGTTGCTCTCCAATCAGGTCGGCCAGCGCGTCATGCATGACCTGCGGGCGGCCGTCTTCCGGCACCTGCAGAAGCTGTCCCTTGCGTTCTTTACTCGCACTCGCACCGGAGAGGTGCAGTCGCGAATCTCGAACGACATCGGCGGCGTCCAGAACGTCGTCACGAGCACCGCCACCTCAATCGCGTCGAATGTGACGACGGTCGGCGCCACGATGGTGGGCATGCTCCTCCTCAGCTGGCAGCTAGCCCTGTTCGCATTCGCGCTGATTCCGTTCTTCGTGTTCCTGACGCGACGCGTCGGCAACGAGCGTCGGCGGATCGCGAAAACCACGCAGGAGACGCTGGCCGACATCTCGAGCCTCGTGCAGGAGTCGCTCTCCGTGTCGGGGATCCTGCTCGGCAAGACGATGGGTCGCGGCAGCGAGCTCGCCGACCGCTTCGAAGCCGATTCGCGGCGTCTCGCCGACCTCGAGGTGCGTCAAAGCATGGCCGGACGCTGGGTGATGGCCTCTATCCAGACGAGCTTCGCGGTCATGCCGGCTGCGGTGTACTGGTTCGGGGGGCTCGCGCTCGCGCACGGATCACACGCCGTGTCCATCCCGCTGCTCGTCTCGTTCACGACGCTGCAGACGAGGTTGTTCTTCCCGGTCGGGTCCTTGCTCGGCGTCGGGCTGGACGTGCAGACCTCGCTCGCGCTGTTCGACCGCATCTTCGAGTACCTCGATCAGCCGATCGACATCGTCGAGAAGCCGAACGCGATCGCAGTCGCCAACGCGGGCGACGTCGTCTTCGACCATGTGTGGTTCCGCTACGGCGAGGAGTGGACGCTGCAGGACGTGTCGTTGACCGTTCCGGCCGGAACGACGACGGCGCTCGTCGGCGAGACGGGGTCGGGGAAGACGACACTCGGGTATCTCGCTGCGAGGCTGTACGACGTCACTCGTGGCCGGATCACGATCGACGGCGTCGACATCCGCGACCTCAGCTTCCATGCCTTGAGCGATCTGGTCGGCGTCGTCTCTCAGGAGACGTATCTCTTCCACGCTTCCGTCCGCGACAACCTGCGCTTCGCGAAGCCGAACGCGACCGACGAGGAGATCGAGCTTGCCGCCGAAGCGGCCCGGATTCACGAAGTAATCTCCGCCTTGCCCGACGGCTACGACACCGTCGTCGGTGAACGGGGCTATCGCTTCTCCGGCGGCGAGAAGCAGCGGCTCGCGATTGCCCGGACGATCCTGCGCAACCCGCCGATCCTCGTCCTCGACGAGGCGACGAGCTCGCTCGACACCAAGACGGAGCGACTCGTGCAGGAAGCGCTCGACCACCTCTCAAAGGGGCGCACCACGATCGCGATCGCCCACCGTCTTTCGACCGTCCGCGATGCCGACCAGATCGTCGTCCTCGATCACGGCCGCATCGTCGAGTCCGGCCGCCACGAGGATCTCGTTGACGCCGGAGGGCGCTACGCCGCGCTCATCAGTCGCGACGCGCAGCTCGCCACCACGGCGCCGGCTCCGCCCGAGGTTCCCGTGCTCGCGCACGCGACGTAACGCGATCTCGACCGGCGGTGCTGGTCGCCTCGATGCCGACGACGCCGCTCGCGCCAGTGCGGTGAGCGGGCGTCGAAGCGCCGCGACGACGCGGCGGGATTTTCCACTTCTCATGCCGCCGCCGACGACCCCCGCGGCCGCCACTGACGTACGCGATGCGGCCATTGAATCCCGTTGATCGAGCGTCGACGGCGCTAGCCGGTGAAGCCCGCGGCAGCGCCGTGAGCGGGACCGCCTGAGCAAGGTCTAGGTCACGCGGCCCCGCCGTGCACCGGTCGTTTGCGGGGTTCCGGTGGCGAAACGCTCGCGCGCCAGCACATCAGTGAAGCTCTGCGAGGCGCTCCGCGACGACATTCGCAAAGGGGATTTCCGCTTCCGTGCCCTCGCGGATGAGCGCCAGAACCGATGCGGCGAGGGCTCCCCGAAGCGCCGCAGGCTCGACCGTGCCGATGTGGGTATCGTCGAATCGAGCAAGGGTCTCAGCGGGGAGGTCGTCGTAACCACGGCCCTGCACTGCGGGTAGTCCCTGGCGCAGGCATGCAAGCGAGAGCGCGTGGTCGCGTACTGCACCAACGTAATGCTCGGCCTGCCAGAGACGCCCGCGCTCGATGCACGCGCGCGCATGGAGCGCGTAGATGACGCCCCACCCGAAGATGTCCCGCGCGATCGGCGGCGTGGCAATGAACAGGTTCCTCGGCGGCCTAGGAACCTGGGATGCATCCGCAGCCGTCTCGCCAAAGAGAAGCCGGAATCGTGGACCCGCGGGACGAAACTGAGCCGCCGGTGTCATCGACAGGTCGAACTGAAGCGCGTCCGGCAGCAGGAAGACGCGGTACATCGTCGGACCGCGCTCAAGATCGGCGAGCTGTATCGCGCCGAGTTCATCGACGAGCGTGGTCGTCCAATCATCGAGAACCTCGCTGACCGGGACGTGGTCAGCGATGCCGAACGTGAGGTCCAAGTCGGAGAAGCGATCGCCGTGGTCTACAGCGAGCGAACCGACGGCGGCTCCGGCGACGACGCGGCCATCCTCCTCCGCGAGCCGTAGCACGCCCTCGCGCAGCGCATCCCGCTGTTCGACCGTGAACACGCTTATTTCCCAGCCTTCTTCTTCGCGACCGTCGACTTCGGCACCTTTAGCAGTTCACGCGCGAGACGCCAAAGCATCGAAACTGATGCCGCTCAGGCGTTCCTGGGGGCTCGCTACCGTCGGGCCCGATGTCCGTCTCGCTGTGGAAGAGGTTGACGATCTCCATGGCGTGAGGCTACTGACGCGGGTAACCGAGAGACGGCCGCGGCAACCGCGGCACACTATGAACATGACCGCTCTGCTCGACCGATTGCTCACCCTGTGGCAAGAGCCGGTCGATCGGCGCGACGATCCTGAGGCGGCGTTTCGGGAGGTTTACGCTGATCCCGTCTCGATCAACGGCGTGCCGACGCCGGTGAGCGCGCTGGTCGAGCGGGCACGCGTCCTGCAGCGCAGCTTCGCCGACTTGACGACCGACATCGTCGACCAGGTCGAGACGCCGCACCGGCTCGTGATCGCCTTCTACATGCGCTGTCGACACGTCGGGCCGCTGCTCACTTCGATCGGCACCGTCC
>JALZFG010000137.1 GCA_030861645.1 Actinomycetota bacterium | reverse complement strand
GGGCTACGGCGTCCGCCTGATCGTCGAGCTAGCACGCAGGCTCTGCGAGCCTGCGCGCTAGGAGCGACCCGAGGAAGACGATGCAAGGGACTTGCACGCAGTCTTTTGATCGAACTTTTGCGCCGAGCGGAAAAGTTCGTTGAACTTCGACCTCTCGGAAGAGCACGAGCTCGTCCGGCGGACGGTGCGCGAGTTCGCGGTCGACCGCGTCGCACCGGTCGCCGAGGAGCTCGACCGCGAGCACCGCTTCCCATACGAGCTCGTCGCCGAGCTGGGTGAGCTCGGACTGATGGGGATGCCGATTCCGCAGGAGTACGGCGGGGCGGGCGCCGACATGCTCGCGTACACGCTCGCGATCGAGGAGCTCACGCGGGTCGACTCGTCCGTGGCGATCACGGTCGCCGCGCACACGTCCCTCGGGACGATGCCCATCTACACCTTCGGCAGCGAGGACCAGCGGCGGCAGTGGCTCCCGAACCTCGCCTCGGGACGTCGGCTCGCGGCCTTCGGGCTGACGGAGCCGGGAGCGGGGTCGGACGCGAGCGCAACGCGCACGCGGGCCGAGCTGCGCGACGGGCGGTGGATCGTCAACGGCTCCAAGATCTTCATCACCAACGCCGGCACGGACATCACCGCGTGCGTCACGATCACGGCCCTCACCGCCGATGGCGAGATCTCAAACCTGATCGTCGCGAACGGGACGCCCGGGTACGAGATCTCTCCACCGATGCGAAAGCTCGGGTGGCGCGCGTCGGACACGCGCGAGCTTTCGTTCCGCGACTGCGCCGTGCCCGAGGAGAACCTGCTCGGCCCGCGCGGGCGTGGGTTCCAGCAGTTCCTCGAGATCCTCGACGGCGGGCGCATCTCGGTCGCCGCGATGGGGCTTGGGCTCGCGCAGGGCGCGTACGACCTCGCGTACCGGTACGCGCGCGAGCGCCAGCAGTTCGGCCAGCCGATCGCGAATTTCCAGGCGATCCAGTTCAAGCTCGCGGACATGGCGACCGAGATCGAAGCGGCGCGGGTCATGGTCTACAAGGCCGCGTGGCTCAAGGACCAGGGGCGCCCCTACGGCGGGCCGGCCGCGATGGCGAAGCTCTATACCGGCGAGCTCTCGCACCGGATCGCGAACCATGCCCTCCAGATCCACGGCGGCTACGGGTACATGGACGAGTTCGCGATCTCGCGCTTCTACCGCGACCAGAAGATTCTCGAGATCGGCGAGGGAACCAACGAGGTGCAGCGCATGGTGATTGCCCGCCACCTCGGCCTCTGACCCGCCGAACGTCTCGCGGCTCGCTGCTGCTTCGCGGCCACGTTTGAACCAACCCTCAAGGGGGCCAGACCCCCTTGAGGGTTGGTTGAGGGTTGCGCTGCCGCGGCGCAGGCGCCGCGAGCAGAATCGCCGCCGCGTCAGGCGTCAAGGAAGGCTTCCGAAAGGGTGGTAGGCTCGGCGCTGTCGTGGTCTTCCGCCAGTTCGTCGACGACGACCTCGGCTGCGCCTCCTACCTCGTCGGCGACGAGGGCGCCGACGTCGCCGTCGTCGTCGACCCGGCGTACGCGATCGAGCAGTACCTCGCAGAGGCCGCGCGGCGCGGCGTCGAGATCGTCCGGGTGCTCGAGACGCACACGCATGCCGACCACGTCTCGGGCCACGGTCGCTTCGCGTTGGACCACGGCGTGCCGGTCAGTGTTCACCCCGCGGCCGAGCCCGAGTTCCCTTTCCAGCCGCTCGGGGACGGCACCGAGCTCGAGGTCGGGGAGGTGGCGATTCGCGTCGTCCACACACCCGGCCACCGCCCGGAGCACTGCTGCTTCACGGTCGCCGACCGCAGCCGGAGCGACGAGCCGTGGCTCGTCCTCACGGGAGACTCGCTCCTCATCGGCGACGTCGCGCGTCCCGACCTCGCGATCGCCGCGCGCGAGGGCGCGGAGGGGCTGTTCCACAGCCTGCGGCGCCTCGCCGAGCTCCCGGACGGCGTCGAGGTCTACCCGGGCCACGTCGCAGGGTCGCTCTGCGGCGTCGGGATGAGCTCGAAGGCGTCGTCGACGATCGGGTTCGAGCGGCGGTTCAATCGCGCACTCGCAGAGACTCACGACCTCGCCGCGTTCGTGAACGAGCGAACCCGGGTGTCGACGCCCCGCCCCCCGAACATGAATCGCATCGTCGCGCTGAACCGCGGCCCGTTCGTCGGCTCCCCGGCTCCACTCGGGCCCGTGACGTCGGCGAACGGCGCGACGATCCTCGACGTCCGACGCGAGGAGGAGTTCGCGCGCGGACACGTCCCCGGAGCGATCAACGTCCCGGTGGATGGAACGGCCTTCGGCACGAGGGCGGGCTTCGTGCTCGACCCCGACGCCCCGCTCGCGATCCACGCGGCGTCGCCGGAGGCGGCGGAACGAGCCGCGCGCGGGCTGCGCGCGGTCGGCTTCCTCGATCTGCTCGGCTACCTCGTCGACGTCGCGACGCCCGAGCGGCTCGAGCCGGTTGACCTGGACGAGCTCGAGCAGCTGCTTGCGGACGGCGCCGTCGAGCTTCTCGACGTCCGCGAGAAGGACGAGCGCGACGACGGCTACGTCCCCGGCAGCCGCCATCTCCCCTACCGCAGCGTGCGCGCGTGGGCCGACGAGCTCCGTGGCGCGAAGCCGGTCGTCACGATGTGCGAGAGCGGGGCAAGGGCGTCGATCGCCGCCAGCGTTCTCGCCTCGGCCGGCGTCGAGGCGCGGCCGGTGCTGGGGACCGGGATCACAGAGTGGAAGGCGCGCGGCAAGCCGACCGTCGCGTTCCGCCGCTGCGGCTCGTAGCCGTCTTCGTGGCGCGGCAACACCACCCCGGCGCGTGAGGCCTCGCGCGGGCCGGCGCCCTCAGCGAACCCGCTCGACGGGGTACCCGCTTCGCTCCATCGCCTCGATCAGCGCCGTGCAATGGCGCTGGTCGCGCATCGCGAGCGTCAGCTCCACCTCGCTCTGAGTGACGGGAACGTCCATCCCCTCGCGGTGGTGTTCCACCGAGACGACGTTGCCGTGCTCGCTGGCGACGAGCCCGAGGAGCTTGATCAGCTCTCCCGGCCGGTCGGCGAGGTAGGTCCGAACGACGAGGTAGCGCCCGGCCGTCGTGAGTCCGTGGCGCATGACGGAGATGAGCAGGGTCGCGTCGATGTTGCCGCCGGAGAGAATCGCAACCGCGGGCTCCTCACCCCCC
>JALZFG010000129.1 GCA_030861645.1 Actinomycetota bacterium | reverse complement strand
GGCCACGGTCAGGCGGTCTCGTCGGCCGCGGACGAGGTGCTGGCCTGCGGCTCGCCGGCGCGCGGTGCCGGAGGAGTCTCGTCGGCGCCGGCCGCAGCCTCCTCTCCCTCCTCCACGTCGGGGGCGGTGACGCTTCCGCTCGGGGGCGCGCCGCCTTCCTTGAAGACCTCTTCCGACAGGTCGATGTGCGGCGTTCCCTGCACGGGAGCCTCCTCCGCCGGCGGGAGCTGCGGCTCGTCGCGCACGCGCTTCAGCGAGAGCGAGAGACGGCGCCGGTCGGCATCCATCTCGAGGATGAGGACGCGGACGAGGTCGCCCTGCGAAACGACCTCGCGCGGGTTCTCGACGTGGTGCTGCGCGAGCTCCGAGATATGGACGAGGCCCTCCACGCCCGGGAGGATCTCGACGAAGGCTCCGAACGTCACGACCTTCGTGACGCGCCCCTCGGCGACGTCGCCCTCGTGGTACGTCTCGAGCACCTGCTGCCAGGGGTCCGTCTGCGTCTGCTTGAGGCCGAGGGAGATCCGCTGGCGATCGCGGTCGATGTCGAGCACCTTGACCCTGACCTTCTGGCCGATCTCGAGCACCTCGGACGGATGGTTGACGTGACTCCACGAGAGCTCGGAGATGTGGATGAGTCCGTCCATCCCGTCGAGGTCGACGAACGCGCCGAAGTCGACGATATTCGAGATCGTGCCCTCGACGACATCGCCCGGGGCGAGGCGGTCGAGGATCGCCTGGCGCATCTCCTTTCGCTCATCCTCGAGGACGGCGCGGCGCGAGAGGACGACGTTGTTGCGCGTCCGGTTCAGCTCGATCACCTTGCACTGCAGCTCCTGCCCGAGGAACTCGTCGAGGTCCTGGACGCGCCGGATATCGACGAGGGAGGCGGGCAGAAAGCCGCGGACGCCGAGGTCGAGGATCAACCCGCCTTTGACGACCTCGATCACGCGGCCCTCGACCGGCCGGCCGGTCTCGGCCGCCTCCTCAATCCGCTTCCAGGCGATCTCGAAGCGGGCTCGCTTCTTCGACAAGATCAAACGCCCCTCGGCGTCCTCCTTCGTCAAGACGAGCGCGTCCACGGGCTCGCCGACCTTGACCTCGTCGTCGGGGTTGACGGAGCGCCGGATCGACAGCTCGGAGATCGGGATCACGCCCTCCGACTTGTATCCGATGTCGACGAGCACCTCGTCCTTGTCGACGCGCACAACCGTTCCGTGGACGACCTGGCCCTCGTCGATCTGGGGGAACGTCGCCTCGTAGTTCGGAATCCGCTCACCGTTCGGGCCCGTTGTCCAGGCGCCCTCGTCGGCGTCGGAGCCGGCGGACGGCGCGGGCGCCTCGGCCCGCTGCTCGGTGGGCAACGTCTCTTCTGCCATCGGAAGGCCGGTCAGTATACGTTCCGGCGAAGTCCGCCCTCGGCTCGGCTCCGCGAGCTGGTTCGCTCCGCGGGCGGGATCACTTGGCTTCGTTCCAGTCGTGTCCGACGCCGACGTCGACGGCGAGGGGCGGGTCGAGGTCGTAGGCGCCGACCATCTCCTCCGCGACGAGCTCGCGCACGGCCGAGACCTCTGCCTCCGGCACCTCCAGCAGGAGCTCGTCGTGCACCTGCAGCACGAGGCGCCCCCGGCGTCCCTCGCGTCGCAGGCGGCGGTGGATGCCGACCATCGCGACCTTGATGATGTCGGCGTTCGAGCCCTGCATCACGAAGTTGACCGCGAGGCGCTCGCCGAGCGCGCGCGTCTGGCGATTCGACGCACGAATCTCGGGCACGGGCCGCCGCCGTCCCAACAGGCTCGTCGCGTAGCCGTCCTCGCGCGCCCGCTCGATCGTCCGCTGGATGAAGTCCTGCACGTGCGGAAACCGCGCCAGGTAGGCGTCGATGTACGCCTGCGCCTCCTCCCGCGGAATCTCGAGGTTCTCCGACAGTCCGAACGCCGAGATCCCGTAGATGATGCCGAAGTTGATCATCTTGGCGACATTCCGCTCGTCCTTCGTCAGCCGCGCGCGGTCCTTGCCGAGCACCTCCGCCGCCGTCGCCGCGTGGATGTCCTCCCCGCGCGCGAAGGCCTCGCGCAGCTTCGGCTCGCCGGAGACGTGCGCCAGGATCCGAAGCTCGATCTGCGAGTAGTCGGCGGAGACGAGCCGCTGGCCCGGCTCGGCGACGAAGGCCGAGCGGATCTCACGCCCGAGCTCGGTCCGGATGGGAATAGCATGGAGGTTGGGATTCGAGGTCGAGAGGCGCCCGGTCGCGGCAACTCCCTGGTTGAACGTCGTGTGCAGCCGTCCGTCGAGCGGTGAGATCAGGCTTGGCAGCGGGGCCAGGTACGTGTTGATCAGCTTCGTCAGCTCGCGCCACTCCTCGATGACGGCGACGATCTCGTGCTCGCCGCGGATCGTCCGCAGCACACGCGTGTCCGTCGAGTAGCCGGTCTTGCCCTTCCGCCCCGGCGTCAGCCCGAGGTTCTCGAACAGCACCCGCGCGACCTGCTGCGTGGAGCCGAGCATGAACTCCTCGCCGGCGAGCTCGTACGCCCGCGCCTCGAGCTCCTCGACCCGGTCGGCCAGGCGTGCCGTGATCTCGCCCATCCGGTACGTGTCGATCTTGACCCCCGCGTCCTCCATCGCGGCGAGAACCGTTGTGAGCGGAAGCTCGACCTCCCGGTAGAGCCTCTCGCTCCCGCGTTCACGAACGCGGTTGGGGAGGATGTCGGCGAGGCGGAGCGAGGCTGCCGCCCGCTTCACGAGCAGGGCGGTCTCGTCGTCCGGCGCGGGAACGGGCTCGAGGTCGATCCCGTACTCGGTCGCGAGCTCGTCGAGCTCGTACGAGCCGCGCGCCGGCTCGATCAGGTACGCCGCGATCATCGTGTCCTCGGCCGCGGTGACGCCGGCGCGTGCGAGCTCCCGCGGCAGCGACTTGAAGTCGTGACAGACAAGCTCCGCCTCGCGGATCGCGTCGATTGAGAACGGGCGAAGGCGAACTGGCTCGCCTCGACGCGCCGCCGCCATCCTCGCTTCGTGAACGGCGATGGCCGCGCGTCCCGCCAGTGGACTGTGATCGTCGTCGACCCACGGCACCGGCTCGCGCTCGAGTCGCGGGTGCGCCGACGGGAGAGCGGCGTCGAGCTCGTCGAGGCGCTGCAGCAAGTTCCGGAACTCGAAGCGGCGAAAGAGCTGCTTCAGCTTCGAGCGGTCGGGTGGCGCGATGACGAGCTCCGCGGGATCCAGGTCGATGTCGAGATCGGTGCGGAGCGTCGCGAGCTCCTTCGCCTGACGCGCCTGGTCGGCGTACTCCCGGAGCAGCTCCCGCCGCTTCGGCGTCAGCTCGTCGGCGTGCTCGAGGACTCCCTCCAGCGAGCCGTACTCCGCCACGAGCTGGCCGGCGGTCTTGTCGCCGATGCCCGGGACGCCCTCGATGCTGTCGGAGGGGTCGCCCTTGAGGCCGATGAAGTCGGGTACGCGTTCGGGCGGGATCCCGTAGCGCGCCTCGACGCGCTCCGGCGTGTAGACGTGGACGTCGGAGACGCCGCGCGGTGTCATCATCAGGCAGACGTTGTCGGAGCAGAGCTGGAAGGCGTCGCGGTCGGTCGAGAGCACGCACGTCTTGATCCCCTCGGCGTCGGCGCGCGCGGCGAGCGTCGCGATCACGTCGTCGGCCTCCCAGCCCTCGAACTCGAGGTTCCGGTAGCCGAAGGCCTCGACGATCGGGCGGAAGTACGGGAACTGCTCGCGCAGGAGGTCTGGCATCTCCCGCCGCTCCGCCTTGTACGTCTCGGACACCTCGATTCGATGGACGGGGCGCGAGTCCCAGGCGACCGCGACGCCCTTCGGGCGATAGTCCACGAGCAGCTTGAAGAGCATGTTCGTGAACCCGAGAAGGGCGTTCGTCGAGAAGCCCTCACTCGTCGCGAGCTCCTCGGGAAGCGCGAAGAACGCGCGGTAGGCGAGGTTGTTGCCGTCGACGAGGAAGAGATCGCACTCCCGTGCCGGCGCGTCGTCGAGCTGCAGCTCCGCTCCCGTCAGCGTCTTCGGGCTCACGACACCAACGCTATCGTCCGGCGGCGATGGCCGGACTGCGAGTGATCCCCTTCTCCGACGAGCACCTCGACGCCGCCGGCGAGCTTCTGGCGGCGCGCCAACGCCGCCACCGGCAGGCGGAACCGCTGCTCCCGCGGCGGTACGAGGATCCAGCCGAGGCGCGGGCCGAAGTGGAAGCTCTGTGGCGCGCCGACGCGACGCCCGGCGCGGTGGCGACCCGGAACGGCCGCGTCGTCGCCTACCTCGTCGGGATGCGCAAGCGTGACGACCTCTGGGGAGCGAACGTCTGGGTGGAGCCCGCCGGGCACGCGGCCGAGGACGCCGAGGACCTCCGGGATGTCTACGCGTCGGCGGCGACGCGCTGGGTCGAGACCGGCCGGAGCGGACACTACGTCGTTGCCCCGGCGACCGACGCGGAACTCGTCGACGCCTGGTTCCGCCTCGGGTTCGGGCAGCAGCACGCGCTCGGCGTCCGTGAGC
>JALZFG010000128.1 GCA_030861645.1 Actinomycetota bacterium | reverse complement strand
CACGTGTTCGCTGGCTGGGCGCGCCACGCCAATGTCTCCGTACGCGGACGAGCGCGTTTAGACGCTATTAAGCGAGGAACCCCTGCGCCGCTCCTCCCGGTTCCAGGGCGGTATGGATATTGATGTAGAAGAGTTCCGGATTCGTCAGGATCGCGATCAGGGTCTCTCGGTCTGCCGTCACGCAGCCGGTTGCTTCGAACGTGCTGGGCGCGATCTCCGTGAAGGTTGCCTCGAGGTCAACCGCAATACCGGTCGACGGCAGAGGACCGTGGATATGCGCGGAGCCTAGGCCCGGCGCGGGCTCGACGGGTTCGTCGATATTCGAAACGACGATGTCGTAGCAGACCTCTTCCTGGCCGGGATTGATCGTCACCAGCGCCGTCCCGCTGGCCTCCGGGTTGGCCGGGCCACCGGCGGGCCCAAGCGTGACGACGAAGAGCCGGCCCCCTGTCGTATCGAGGACGACGCCCGCCGCAGGGCTGGCGACCGTGCAGGCTGCCAGCAGCATCAGCGCCGCGATGAGAAAGCGCCTACGCATGATGTTCCTCCCTTCCCGGTCGAACGGTCATCGCCGCGCGTCCTGCCCACGGGGGGTCCACTCGAAACAACCTGCGCTGACGAGCGTCGGGCTGATGCCTCCCGAGCTCCGTCCTCGGCGTCGACCGCCGGGCGTGCAGCGCCTACGCTGCGACGACCCGGGGTTGCAGCAGCAGCTCGGCGATCTGGATCGCGTTCAGCGCCGCGCCCTACCTGAGGTTGTCGCAGACGACGAAGAGCGCGAGCGACGTCTGGGCCGAATCCTCGCGGATTCGGCCGACAAGGACGTCGTCCGTGCCCGCGGCCTTCCCCGGCGTGGGGAAGTCTTCTATCCGCAAGCCGGGTGCGGCTGCGAGGACTTCGCGTGCCGCATCGGCACCGAGGGGCTGCTCGAGCTCGACCCATACTGCCTCGGCGTGCCCGATCATCACCGGGACGCGTACGCACGTCGCGCTCACGGGCAGCTCCGGCAGCTCGAGGATCTTCCGTGTCTCGGCGCGCAGCTTCGCTTCCTCCTCGAACTCGACGCCGTCGAAGCTCCAGTCCATCGCGAGGTCGTGCTCCTCGGGCCGCTCGCCGCGGAGCCGCTCCATCCGCCGCGCACCGGCGCCCGACGCGGACTGATACGTGGCGACACGAACGCGCACGAGCCCGGCCTCGCGGTCGAGAGCCTTCAAGACGCAGGTGAGCGGGATCGTGCAGCAGTTCGGGTTCGCGACGATCCCGTCCTGCTCGAGCGCTCGCTCCCCGTTCACCTCGGGAACGACGAGCGGGATTCCCTCGCTCAGCCGGAAGGCGGCCGACTTGTCGATGCATACGACGCCGCTGCCCTGTGCTGCGGGAACGAGCTCACGGCTGGCGTCCGTGCCGACGGAGAAGAAGCAAAGGTCGATCTCGCCGGCGGCGAGGCGGTCCGGCGTCGCCTCCTCGACGACGAGCTCGCGCCGGCCGTACGCGACGACGCTCCCCGCAGAGCGTGCGGAGGCAAACGCACGCACGTGCCGGTACCCGCGGTCTGCCAGGAGATCGAGCGTGACTCGCCCAACGGCTCCGGTCGCTCCGACGACGGCTATCCGCGGCTCAGCCATCAGCACGTTCACCGGCCGGCGCAGCAAGCTCGAAGGCGTCGTGGAGCGCCCTCACCGATCGCTCGACGGCGCTCATGTCGACGAAGAACGTGATCTTGATCGGCGAGGTGGAGACGAACTCGGGCTCGACCCCGACCTGACGGAGAGCGGCGAACGTCCGCGCGGCGATCCCCGGATGGCTCTTCATTCCCGCGCCGACGATGCTGACCTTGCCGAGACCGCCGCGCTCCACCCGGGCGACGCCGAGCTCTGCGAGCGCTCTCGCGCTCTCCTCGCGGTCATCGAGCGGGGCGGAGAAGACGATGTCGCGGCCGACCTGAACGAACGTGTCGATGTTGATCTCGGCACGGGCGAGCGCGTCCAGGAGAGCCGAGGCATCCGCGCCTTTCACCTCGTAGACGGCTTCCTCGCGCTCGTGCGTCACCCCGGCGATGATGGCCTTCTCGAGCATGCGTTCGTCCTCCTCGCGGATCCACGTCCCCTCGGCGTCGGTGAACGTCGAGCGGACGTGGAGCTTCACGTTGTGGTTGCGCGCGAACTCGACCGACCGAAGCTGCAGCACCTTGGCGCCGGACGCGGCCAGCTCGAGCATCTCCTCGTAGCTCACGGCCGCGAGCTTGCGTGCAGTCGGGACGATCCGGGGATCCGCCGTGTACACGCCGTCGACGTCCGTGTAGATCTCGCACGCGTCGGCTCCGAGTGCGGCGGCGAGCGCGACCGCGGTCGTGTCCGAGCCGCCGCGTCCGAGCGTCGTGATGTCGTAGGCGGTCGACACTCCCTGAAAGCCGGCGACGAGCACGATCTTGTCCTCGTCGAGCGCCTCGTGGATCCTGCGCGCACGAACGTCCACGATCTTGGCCTTGCCGTGCACCGTGTCCGTGACAATCCCCGCCTGCGAGCCGGTCAGGGAGATCGCCTCGTGGCCGAGGTCGTGGATCGCCATCGCGGCGAGCGCGCTCGAGATCCGCTCTCCGACGGAGATGAGCATGTCGAGCTCGCGCGCCTTGGGACGCGGCGAGACCTCGTGTGCGAGGTCGAGCAGCTGATCGGTCGTGTCGCCCATGGCCGAGAGGACGCCGACGAGGCGGTACCCGGCCTCCCGTGCGGCGACGAGCCGTCGCGCCACGGTCTTCAACCGCTCTGGGCCGGCGACGGAAGTTCCGCCGAACTTCATCACCACCGTCCCGCGCCGGCGTAGGTCGGGTGCAGGCGAGATGGCCGGGACGCGCTCGAAGTCGGTCGTCGTCACGGGCAAAGTGTAGGCGGGGCCGCCGGTCGGGGACGCGCGCCGCCGACGTCGGAATCGGGTTCCGACGACGGGCAGAATCCCTCTGGTGTCTCAGCCCGCGCCGAATCCGGCGAGCCGGAGCTCCGTCGCCTACTGGTGTGCCGCGGTCGCGCTGCTTGTCGGGGCGCTCGGGGCCGGCTTCGAGATGAAGGCTGAGGGCTGGGAGCCGAGTGCGCTCATCCAGATGTCGGGGGCAGAGCCGATGGCGCAGCTGGCGCGGCGGATTGACCCTTCGTTCAGGTTCGTCGACCCGGACGCGCACTACGACGGCGTCTACTTCTATGCCGTCGCGCTCGACCCGCTCGCGCGGGGAGAGGCTCACGCCCTGATCGACCAGTCGGTGTACCGCTACGGGCACGCGGGATACGGCTGGCTCGCGTGGCTCGGCAGTGCAGGACGCGCGAAGGCCGTTCCGTGGGCGCTCCTCTTTGTAGGGCTCGCGGGGCTGGCGCTCGCCGCGTGGGCCGTGACGCGGCTGATCGAGGATCAGGGCCGGTCCGGATGGTGGGGACTGGCCGTCGCCCTGAATCCGGGCCTGATCTACGCCTTGACCGCGGTCTGCAGCGAGACCGCTGGGGCTGCGGCGATCGCCATGTCCCTGCTCTTTTGGACGCGCGGCCGGTATCTCGCGGCGGCACCGTGGCTCGTGCTCGCCTGCGTGATCAAAGAGCCGTTCGTTCTGGTCCCGGTGGGGCTCGCGGCGTGGGAGGGGATCACCTGGATCCGGGGGCGACGGGCGCACAAGCTGCTGCAGCGCGCGGCGGTGCTCGCGGCCGGTCCCTTGGTCTTCTCGGTCTGGTACGTGTATCTGAGAGTTCACTTCGGGCAGTGGCCGCACGAGGCGACCCCCGAAGGCTTCTTCTACTTCCCCTTCGTGGGGTGGGCCAAGAGCGTCGGCGACGCGGCCGGCCTCGCGAACCGGAGCTTCTACGAGTCCCAAATCGGCGCGGCGAGCGGCCCGCTGATCGCAGCGTTCATCGGCGCCTGTGTCGTCGGCGCAGCGTGGGCGGTTCGTCTGCGTAGCGCCCTCGACCCGGTCTACCTGCTGTTCGCCCTGCTGATCACGACGCTCGGTCCACTCGGCCTCGTGTATCCCAAGGACATGATCCGCTTGACCGCGATCCCGCTGATGCTCCTGCCCCCGATGCTGGCGGCGTCGATGCGGGCGCGCGACGCGCTTAACGTTGCGACTGCTTCCGAGCCTGAGGCGATTCCAGCTCGGGGCGCCCTCCGAGGTCGCGCCCGAGCGTCGCTTCGGGAACGTACTCGCCTCTGACCCGGCAACCGCTCGTCGGGATGGCCAACGCGGACGCCCCGAGGCACCGTCGCCCCGTCCGGCAACCCTCGACCACCCTCACGTGGGTCTGACCCCAACCCTCGACCACCCTCACGTGGGTCTGACCCCAACCCTCGACCACCCTCACGTGGGTCTGACCCCTCACCTGCGCAACCCTCAACCAACCCTCAAGGGGGGCTGCCCCGCACCGCCCGGCTCCGCGCGTTCGCCGGTTTCCGGATGCCGGGCTACGGGCGCCAACGGCTTCTTGCGCTCGCGCCGTACAGGCGCGCTCGCTCCAGCGCCGCCGAGGCCATCTCGGCGAGGTGAACGACGACGGCCTCGTCGAGCTCGCTGAAGTCGCCGGCGTCCTTGTCGATCACGTGCATCAGGCCTACACGGCGACCATCGAGGGTGGTCAGTGGTGCTGCGAGCCAGCCGTCGAGACCCGGCTTCTCGCGCAGTATCGAGCTCGCCGCCGCATTGCGGATGACGTCGGCCGAGCTCAGCCGCGTCGCGGGGACGGCCGGAGGGACGAGTGGATCGATCCGGCCGAGGTCGATCGAATTCAGGAGCGCGGGCCACCGCGGGTCCGCTTCGGGGTAGGACGCTGCTTGCATCGGCCGGCGCTCTCCGTCGAGCGTGGCCATCGCGATGCAGCACTTCGCCCCCGTCAGCTCACGCACCTGCTCCGCGACCAGCCGCAGCATCTCCTCGAGCGACTCCGGCGTGTCGACGGCGAGCGAGGCGTCGGCGAGGAAGGTCGACAGCTGGCGCAGCATCGCGGCCTGCCGCCTTTCGACGAGAGCAGCCTCGCGAGCCTCCCTGAAGCCGCGCTGAACCATCTCGAACGCGGACACACTCTCGAGGAAGAAGTCTGCGGCCGCTCGCACCAGTCGCTCGACTTCCTCGGCGTCGCATCCCGCGCGAAGGGCGGATTGCAGGGCCTCGTGGTGCACGACGCCAAGGTCGAGGACGGTCAGCTTGCGGCCAACGGCGTCCCGGCCGAGCTCGTACGCCGCGCGGAGGCTGTCCTCGCTCGCGTCCTCGAGGTAGGCGTGGAACGCGAGCCGGTACGAGGTGCGAAAACGCTCGGAGTTCCCGCTCATTGCCGAGCTGCAAGGTAGCGGGCCACGACCACCAGCGCGTCGTCGGTGCCGTTCCAATGGTCGGCGACGATGCGGTCCGCGATCTCCTGCGGGTGACCGAGCAGCTCCAGCGCGTCCGCGAACGTCGCGGCGATCCCATCGGTCGCGAAGACGACGACGTCGCCGTGCTCGAGGGTGA
>JALZFG010000123.1 GCA_030861645.1 Actinomycetota bacterium | reverse complement strand
TTCCCGAACTGGATCGAGAATGCGGCGGCGACGAGCGCTGCCAGGACCGCGGCCGACGCCGCTGCGGCGAGCCACCGCCGCCGCACGATGAGGCGCGCCCACGCAGACCAGCCGCGACTAGCGCGCGCATCGCGTCGATTGCGCGGCCAGTCGAGCCTTGGACCAATAGTCGCCAGGACGACCGGGAGCAGTGTGATTGCCACGGCGACGCTGACCAGTGCGATCAGCAGGCCGGCGATGCCGATGCTGCGCAGGGCTGGGATCGGGACGGCGAGGAGCGCCAGCAGCGAGATCGCCACGGTCGTGCCGCTGAAGACCACGGCGGAGCCGGCATGCTGCATCGCGTTCCGCACCGCTGCGTCGTTGGTCACGTTCGGCTTCAGCCGTTCCTCACGCCAGCGGACGACGACGAGGAGCGCGTAGTCGATGGCGATCCCGAGCCCGATCAGCGCGACGAGGAACTGGACGATGACTGAGACGTCGGTGACGCTGGCGACTGGCCAGACGAGCAGGAAGGTGGTTGGGATCGCGACGACTGCCATCAACAGCGGCAGGAGCGCGGTGAACGAGCGGAAGACGAAGATCAGGACCAGGAGTGCGCCGAGTGCCGCCAGCAGAGTTCCAATCAAGACGCCGGTTCCGCTGCCGTCGTTATCGCCGGGCGCGGCGCGCAGTGCGTCGAGCCCCGTCACCTCGACCGGCGATCCGCCGACGGTGACGCCGGCGACCGCTTTCTCGGCCAGGCGCGCCTCGGGCTGTCCTTGGTCGACGCCGCCCCTGGCCGGGATGTAGACCAGGGCGAAGGTCGTGCGGCCGTCGTGGGAGACGAAGGCGCGGTCATGCGTCGAGGCGTAGGACGCGACCCGTGCCTTCGGCAGCGCCGCCTTGACCCTCCCCAGCGCCGCGTCGAGCTGCGCCGTGACGCCGGGCGAGTCGACGGTCTTCCCGTGTGGGAGCGTCACGACCGGGACGATCGGTGCGACGTCGCCCCCGCTCCCGTAGACCTCGGCCAGCTGCCGATTCGTCTCGAAGCCCTCGCGGCCGGGCACGCTGAACTGCTGCGAGAGCGCGCTGCCGGCCGGCCCGATCGCAGCGAAGGCCGCAACCGTCACGACGAGCCAGAAGCCGAGCACTACGCGTTTGTGGCTGAGGACGAAACGGGGCAAGGCAGTCATGGCGTCTCCTTCGGGATGTGGGCACGCAATTCGTCGTACGGTGTACGATAATCGTACGATGTACGATAAGTCAAGGTTCGACGAAAATGGCTAGAGCGAGAACAGCAAGGCTCCCCCGCGCGCGGCTGACTAAGGAGCGCGTCTACCGCGCAGCGGTTGAGCTCGCCGATCGCGAAGGACTCGAAAGCTGCGCGATGCGAAGGCTGGCCGGCGAGCTCGGCGTCGGCGTGATGTCCCTCTACTACTACGTGGCGAGCAAGGACGAGCTGATCACGGGGATGGTCGACGTCGTCTTCAGCGAGATCGAGCTTCCTTCGACCGATGTCGACTGGAAGATGGCGATGCGCCAGCGCGCGATTTCGACCCGCAACGCGCTTGCCCGGCACCCGTGGGCGGTCGGCCTCATGGAGTCCCGCGCGACGCCGGGCCCGGCGAGCTTCCGCGTGCACAACGCGGTCCTCGGCTACCTCCGCGAAGCGGGCTTCTCGATCGAGATGACGATCCAGGCGTACTCCGTCCTCGACGCGTACATCTATGGCTTCGCGCTCCAGGAGAAGACCGTTCCGTTCGAGGACGCCGAAGGCGCCGCAGCCGTCGCGGCGGAACAGGCGCGCGACTTCGAGGCGCGGGCGGAGGAACAACAGCTGGCCGCGCTCGCGGACGAGTTTCCCTACCTCGCCGAGGTCGTCGCGGGACACGTCGCAACTGTCGGCTACGACTTCGGACAGGCCTTCGAGTACGGGCTCGATCTCATCCTCGATGCGCTCGAGCAGCGCCTCGGAACGTCCTGAACGGCGAGCCGGCTCGATCGTCACTGCCGTTCGCACCGCCCGAGGTCCGTCCAGGGGCGGCGAAGCAGCCGGCAGCGTCATTTCGGACACTAGATCAGCAACTATAGTTCTGTAAGTCATGAAGTCAAACGTCATAAAGAAAGATCAACTTTTCGGGTTCGTAACCAACCAACGCCCATGTCCTTCAGTGCATCGCCGCCGATCCGGCCGCTCGTCTTCGGGACATCGCCCAGACCGTCGGGCATCACCGAGCGGACGGCGGCGCAGATCGTCAGCGAACTCGAGGACGCCGGCTGCCTGACGAAGACGCGCGAGGGACGCGCAACCGCTACGACGTCCGCGACCACTGCCCCTGCGCCACCCCCAGCACCGCCATCGAC
>JALZFG010000100.1 GCA_030861645.1 Actinomycetota bacterium | reverse complement strand
GTCGATCGTGGAAGCCCACTGGGCGCCGGCCGTAGAAGAGCGGCTTCTGGAGACCCGGACGAAAGCGGGTCCGCCGCTACCCGCCCTGCCTCGGGGAGCCGGCCGACGAGCTGCTGCGAGGCGGGCTGATCGACGCTCCCAAGTTCACGCTGGTCAGCTCGCGCCGCGCGGCCTTCAGCCGCGCCGCACGGAGCATCAGCTGCCTGCGAGGCGCTCGTGGCTTGTCCAGCCGGGCGACGGGGTAAGCTTCCCGCCGTGCTTCGCAGGGTTCTGTGGACGGGGCTGTACGCGGGTCTCTCGGCGGGCGCGGCGCTCGCCGCGCGTCGGATGGCATCGCGAATCTGGCGCGTCGCGACCGGCGAGGAGCCCCCTATCCGAAGATGAACCGGTTCGACACGCTCGTCGAGCGGGGCGCCAATCGCCTCGAGGAGCTCGCGCGCGAGCTGGCGGCAGACGGTGGCGTCAAGGGGAAGCTTGCCGAGGAGCTGATGGACGATGCGGTCTTCCTCCGGAAGCTCAAGCCGAGTCTCATCGCGGCGCGCGCGCGCGGCGAGGCGCCCACGGACGGCCGGCCCGAAGAGGCGACGGAACAGGCGACGGCAGCGCTTCCGCCACCGCGGCCGAGGCCGAGACGCCTGGGCGGTGAGGGACCGAACCCCTTCGTGATCGTCGGGGTCGCCCTCGCCGCGGGAATCGTGCTGGCGAAGCTGATCGACTGGAGAGGCCATGCGCACCCCCGAGCATGACCGCGACGCTTCCGTCGGCCTCGGCGCAGCTGCGAAGCAGATTGCCGAGCGCTCGAGCAATCTCATGCGGCTCGAGCTCGAGCTCGCCGCGATCGAGCTCAAGACGAAGGCCTCCGCGCTCGCGGTCGGCATCGCGCTCGGCGTCGTGGCCGTCGTCGTCGTGCTGTATGCAGTGGGGTTCGCGCTCGCGGGCGGGGCGGCCGGGCTCGCGACCGTCCTGCCGACGTGGGCGGCGTTGCTCGTCGTCGCCGGCTTCCTGCTCGCGGTCGCGATCCTGCTCGCGCTGTTCGCCGCGGGCGCCGTCCGCCGCGGAACGCCCCCCGTGCCGCAACAAGCGATCGAGGAGGCGAAGATGACGTCCGAGGCGCTGAAGAGCGATGGCCGACCGTAGCGACCGCTCTGCCGCCGACGTCCGGCGCGACATCCAGAGCGAGCGCGAGCAGCTCGTCGACGCCGTCCACGCTCTCCGCTCCGAGCTCGGCAAGGCGACCGACATCGCCGGCAAGCTGCGCGCGAACCTCCCCGCCGTCGCGGCGGGCGCGCTCGGGGCCGGTTTCGTCCTCGCCGGAGGAATCGGAGCGACGTTCCGCCTGGTCTTCCGGCGCGGACGCGAGGGTCGCGAGCTCGGGCGGGTCGGCCGCTACTCGGTCGTCGACCGCGACTAGCAGCCGACCCCCCCGAAGCCCCTTTACCTCACGCGGAAGGACCCGCGCATCGTCTGCCTGTGCGGGTCGCAGACAAATCGGTACGTCCCCTTCTTCAGGCGAACGCTCCACGTCACCGTCCCTCTGAACGGGACGGCCGTCGCCTTGTTGATGCCGCGCCCCCTGAGGTGGAAGTTGTGGTTGGACGAGCGGTCGCGCACGGTGATCCGGTACGTCCCCGCCGTCACTCTCTTGAGGCTCCGGCCGCGCGCGTCCCTAAGCGAGATCGTGAAGCCGGGGCCGACGCTGCCGGTGAGCTTCTTCGCCTTGCGCTTCGACGACGGGGGCGGCGGGGGAGACTTCGTCCCTCCTACCGTGAAGCTTCCCCGCATCGCGGCCGCATGCGGATCGCAGACGTACGTGTAGGTGCCGCTCTGAACCGTGACCTGCCACGTCTCGGTTCCGACGAAGTCGACCTCCGTGCGCCGATCGACGCCGGGCCCCACGAGGTGGAAGTTGTGGATCGCGGCGCGGTCCTGCACCTCGATCGTGTAGGTCCCGGCGTCGAGCTGCCTGACGGGCTGACCGCCCTCCGTGCTGAGCGTGATCGTGAATCCGGGCCCCACCGCCGCGATCAGGCGGTTCTGCTGTCGAGCGCCGTTGGCGCCCGCACCGGGGACGAGCAGTGCCCCGGCCGCCGCGAGAGCGACCAGACCCGCTATGCGATACGACACGAGAAACCCCCTTGACCTCGACAAGCCTGTCAGTACCGGTCCTTGGATACGCAGGGCGGTTCGCCTCGGATTTCGTGCCGACTAGACTCTCGGACGTGCGGATCGGCAGGGGCCGCATCGGTAAGAGCGACAAGGTCGAGCTGATCAGACGCGTCCCGCTGTTCGCCCGCTGCTCGAAGCGGGAGCTCGCCGAGATCGCCTCGCTGGCCGATGAGGTCGACCTGCCCGAGGGGAAGGAGCTGATCCGTCAGGGCGATCGCGGCCGCGAGTTCTTCGTCCTCCTCGAGGGCGAGGCGGAGGTGCGGCGGGACGGACGCACGATCGACACGATGCGGGCAGGCGACTTCTTCGGCGAGATCGCCCTCGTGTCGAAGGTGCCGCGCACGGCGACGGTCCGGGCGACAACTCCCGTCCGCGCGCTCGTCGTCACCGACCGCGACTTTCGGATGCTGCTCGAGCACGCGCCCCAAATCCAGCTGAAGGTGCTCGAGGCGCTCGCGGAGCGCGTCGCGCAAGCGCCGTCTGCGCTGTAGCCCGGAGCGCTTCGGTTAGGGGCCTGTCCAGAAACGCCTCCGGGCGGCGACCTCTCTCGACCGGCCTTAGCCGCGAAGCTCGGCGGCGAAGCGATCCGCAAGCATTCGGACGATTCGCTCGCGAAGTCGCGCCGCGTCCTCGTCGGAGAGCGTGCGGTCGCGCGACTGGAACGCCGCGCGAAAGGCAATCGACTTCTTCCCCTCCCCGACCTGCTCGCCGCGGTAGACGTCGAAGACCCGCATTTCTCGGAGCTCGGGGACGGCGGCGCGCGCAGCGTCGACGAGGTCGCCCGCGGCGACGTCCTCGTCGACCGCGAACGCGAGGTCTTGCTTCACGGCCGGGAAGGTGACGACATCCTCGTACTCGATCCGGTCGGGGACGGCCGCGAAGAGCGTGGCGAGGTCGAGCTCGAAGGCGGCCCAGAGGCCCTCGAGCAGCGCAGGATGAAGCTCGCCGACGAGGCCCGCGGGCAAGCGCGCCGTCTTTCCGGGGTGCAGGAGGTCGGCGCGCGCCCGTTCGAACCGTGGCTCGACGCCGAGCGCCTCGTGAAGCGTCTCGAGGGCGCCCTTGGCCCGGAAGAAGTCCCCCTGCATGACCCCGCCGAGCCGCCACCGCTCGTCCGGTAGCGCCTCGGTCGAGGGAAGGTAGACGCGGGCGATCTCGAACAGCGCGACGTGCTCGTTCCCGACGGAGGCGTTGTAGCGCGCCGCGTCGACGAGGTTGGGCAGGAGTGTCGTCCGAAGCACCGCGAGCTCCGCCGATTGCGGCTCGGGGATCCGGAGGGCGGCGGGGTTCGGGTCCTCGGCGACGAGGCTCGGCGTATACGCCTCGAAGAAGCCGCAGCCGACGAGAACGTCCTCGACGAGGCGGCGGAGGCGTTGCTCCTTCGTCAGCCGGCCGCCCACGTCCCGCCTCCGGGGCAGCGTGAAGGGGACGTCGTCGAGCCTGAGACGGGCGACTTCCTCGACGACGTCGATCTCGCGCATGACGTCACGCGCCCGCCACGTCGGGGTCGTGACGCTCCAGTCCCGTCCGGGCTCGAAGCCGAGACGGGCGAGCGCGTCGCGCTGCTCCTCGTCAGCGATGTCGAGACCGATGAGAGCGCTCGCGCGTCGCGGCCGGTACGCGATCACGGGCGGCTCCGGCAAGCTCTCGTGGACGTCCACCGCGCCGACGTAACGCCCGCCCGCCAGGTCGACGATCAGCTCGCTCGCGAGCGCCGCCGCGGGCGCCGCAAGATATGGGTCGACACCCTTCTCCCACCGGTTCGACCCCTCCGTCCGCAGCCGCAGGCGCTCGGCCGTCTTCCACAGGCGAAACGGCTCGAAGTTCGCCGCCTCGAGCAGGACCTCGCGCGTGTCGTCGGCGACTTCGGTCTCCTCTCCGCCCATGATCCCCGCGAGCGCGACCGGCCGCTCCGCGTCGGCTATGACGAGATCGCCGCCATCGAGCCGGCGCGAAGCC
>JALZFG010000080.1 GCA_030861645.1 Actinomycetota bacterium | reverse complement strand
GCGCTGACCTGCTTGTCGAGCGCCGCCAGAACGTTCTGAACCTGCTGGTTGACGATCGGCTGGAGGACGCGCTGACCCATGCTCCCGACGGGCCCCGCGATCCGCACGTCCGCCTCCCAGCGCATCTGCGTGTCCGCGCCCTCCTCGCTCAGGTGGAAGGCGGTGTCCATGCTGACGAGCGCGCCCACCCCGGTCCCCTTCGCGTGGAGCCGGGCGTAATTCGGCTTGCGCTCGTCGGTCTTCTCGAAATTGAAACTCATCCGCAGCCCGCCGAGGCCGAGCGGGATGTTGACGTTCGCCTTCCAGTGCCGGTCGTCCTCGACCTCGAAGCTCTCGACGCCGGGCATGATCGCGGCCATCCGCTTCGGGTCGTTGAGAACGTCCCACACGACCTCACGCGGCGCGCTGAGCGGCCTCGTTCCGTCCACTCTCATCGAGTCTCCACCTCCACGAGCGCGCGCATTCTCTCCGGGTTGCGGATCATCTCCCAGACCCGGTGATACGGGTTGTGGCTGTCGTCCACGACGGGCCTTCCGACCGGCGCGAGAGCGTCTTGGAGCGCCGCGCAGACCGCGTGGAGACCGGCGCCTCCGCCCTCCCCCATCCCCTTCGCACCAAGCGGCGTGAACGGTGACGGCGACTCGATGTAACCGCTCTTGATCGGCGGCATGTCGAGCGCATGAGGAACGTGGTAGTCGTAGAAGTTCGGCGTCAGCAGGTTGCCCTCGTCGTCGTAGCGGAACGTCTCCGTCGTCGCGGCGCCGAGCGCCTGCGTCGTCGCGCCGAGGACCTGCCCCTCCACGATCTGCGGATGGATTCGGACGCCGCAGTCGTCGACGGCCGCATAGTCGACGATCTCGTAGACGCCCGTCTCGGGGTCGACCTCCAGCACGCACGCGTGGATCTGCGACGCGTAGGTCAGCGTCAGGTTGCCGAACTTCCGCTCCTTGTCGGGGAGCTGGAACGGCGGCACGTAGACGTAGCGGCAGTTGAGCGTCACGTCGCGGACGTCCGGCGGGAGGATCGCGTTGTTCGCGTTGACGATCGCGCCGACGGCCATGAACGGAAGCGCCGCCTCCGGGTTCTCGCGCACCTTGGCCATCCCGTCCTCGAGCACGATCTCCTCGGGTGAGCCGGCGCCGAGGACGGCCGCGGCGACGCGCTTGATCTGGCCGGCGAGCATCTCGGTCGCGCCCTTCACCGCGCCGAGGCCGGTGACGGCGAACTGGCTCGCGTAGGTTCCGGAGAAGCCGGCGTGGGAGTTCCGCTCGGTGTCGTGGCCGGGCTTGACGTAGACGTCGTCCGGGCCGACGCCGAGAATGTCCGCCGCGACCTGCGCCGCCGTCGTCTCGTGCCCCTGTCCCTGGGGAACGGTGCCCAGCGTGACCACGATCTCGCCGAAGATGTCGAGCTTCACCGTCGCGACCTCGTTGTTTCCGGAGAACTGGAGCTCCGGGTTGATGAGCGTCGCCTGGCCGAAGTTGTTCGTGCCCGAGTCGAGGGTCGACCCGATGCCGACGCCGAGGAGTTTCCCGCGCGTCTCCGCGTCACGGCGACGCTCGTCGATGCCGTCGTACCCGATCAGCTCGAGCGCTCGGTCGAGGCAGAGCGCGTAGTCGCCCGAGTCGTAGACGCAGCCGTTCGGCGTCTCGTAGGGCATCTCCTCCGCGCGGATGTAGTTCCGCTTGCGGATCTCGACGGCATCCACGCCGAGCTCGTGCCCGACGATGTCGATGATTCGCTCCGTCAGCCACAGGTGCTGCATGCGCGAGTAGCCGCGGTTGGGCCCGACGGGCGACTTGTTCGAGCAGACCTGGGTGAACTCGATCCGCATGTTGCGCCAGCGGTAGACCCCGGGCGTGACCTGCGTCCAGATGATGCAACCCAGTGGCTCGTACCGGGGGAAGGCGCCGCAGTCGTCGATCATCCGCGCCTTGAAGCCGAGCAGCGTCCCGTCCGCCTTGACCGGTACCTCGATGTCCAGGTACACGCGCTCGTTCCCGTGGGAGTTCGCCATGTGCTGGTCGGTCCGCCACTCCGTCCACTGGATCGGGCGCTTGAGCTTGCGCGCGAGCAGGCAGCAGGAGACGAAGTAGGGGTGGAGGCAGATCTTGTTCCCGAAGCCGCCCCCGATGTCGTAGGTAACGAAGCGCAGCTTGTCGGTCCCGACGCGCATCGCGGGCGCCATCCAGATCGCGCCGATGCCGGGCATCTGGTGGTTGCAGTAGAGCGTCCACTGCCCCGTCGGCCGGTCGTACTCGACGAGGCAGCCGCTGCCCTCGAGGGGGGTCGACGAGAAGCGGTCGAAGTGCAGGCGCCTAATCCGCACGACGCGATCGGCCTCGGCGAGCGCGGCGTCGTAGTCGCCCCAGTCGAAGAAATCCGACCAGACCACGTTCGTGCCGGCGTCGTCGTGCAGGATGGGCGCGTCGGCGTCCGTCGCCCGCTCGGGGTCGATGACGGGAGTCAGCGGCTCGTACTCGACCTCGACGAGCTCCGCGGCGTCGCGCGCGAGCTCGCGCGTCGCGGCGACCACGGCGGCGACCGGCTCGCCCGCGAAGCGCGCCTTCCCGACCGCGAGCGCGTAATCCTTCATCTCGGAAGCCGGCGGCCGCGAGAGCGCGAAGAACGGATCAGTCTGGATCGCCACCTCGTCGCCCGTCAGCGTCCCGTAGACGCCGTCGAGCGCGAGTGCCTTCGAGACGTCGACGCTCTTGATCCGGGCATGGGCGTACGGCGAGCGGACGAAGTGGACGAACCCCATGCCCTGGCGCTTGACGTCGTCGAAGAAGACGCCCTCGCCCTGGGTGAGCCGCCGGTCCTCTTTGCGCGGGACGTTCTCTCCGATGGAGCCGCGCTTGACCTCCTGCTCCTCGACGACGAGCGGCTCGCCGACGGCCGTCTCGGTCACGCCACTTCGCCCTTCGACGCGGCGAGGATCGCCTCGACGATGTTCACGTACCCGGTGCACCGGCAGATGTTCCCTTGAATCGCCTTCCGGACCTCGTGCTCGGTCGGCTCCGGGTTCTCGTCGAGCAAGTACTTCGCGCTCAGCAGCATCCCCGGCGTGCAGTAGCCGCACTGGAGCGCGTAGTGGGCACCGAAGGCCTGCTGGAGCGGATGCAGCTCGCCGTCGCGCGCGAGGCTCTCGACCGTCTCGATCGTCGCGCCGTCGGCCTGAATCGCCAGCAGCATGCAGCTCTTGAGCGTGATCCCGTCGTACAGGATCGTGCAGGCACCGCAGTTGCCCGTATCGCAGCCCACGTGCGTTCCCGTCAGGTCGAGCTCGTCGCGGATGAAGTGGACGAGCAGGCGACGCGCGTCCACCTCGCGCTCGTAGCGCTCGCCGTTGACCTCGACGGTGATCGTCTTGCTTGCGACCGGGTCAGCGATCGACACGCGGCACCTCGCTCTCTGCGGCCTGTCGGAGCGCTCGCCGCGCGAGCACCTCGGCGAGGTGCACGCGGTACTCCGCGGACGCGTGTACGTCGGCGGGGGGGTCGAGCTCCGCTTCGCGCACCGCGCGCGCGGCGGCGTCTTCGTCGACGGCGGTCGTGATCAGGACCGGAACGGCCGAGACGCAGCCGATCGCCAGCCGGGCCTGCCCGTCAACGGCGGAGGCTGCGGCGTTGACGATGCACGTTCCTTCCCTCCCGATCGTCACCGCGGCGAACCCGTCGCCTCCCGGCGCGGGCGGAACGAGAACCTTCGTCAAGAGCTCGCCCGGCCCGCAGGCCGTCAGGTAGACGCCGAGGAAGAACTCTTCCGCGGGGACGCTCCGCTCGCCCTCCTGCCCCGCGATCGTCATCTGCGCGCCCATCGTCAGCATCAGCGGCGGCAGGTGGTTCGTCGGGTCGTTCGAGCAGACGTTGCCCCCGATCGTGCCGCGGTTGCGAACCTGAACGTCGGCGATGGTCGAGGTCACCTGCGCGAGCACGGGGCGCAGCTCCGCGACCTCCGGCGAATCGATCACATCGGTGTACGTCGCCATCGCTCCGAGCTCGAGCCCTCCATCGGGAGTGGCGCGGATCGCTCGCAGGTCGTCGAGGTCGTTGAGATCCACGAGCACATCGGGCGAGGCGGCCCGCGCCTTCATCACGTTGACGAGCGTCTGGCCGCCGGCCAGGGCGCGGGCGTTCGGGTGCTGCGCGAGCAGCCGCACGGCGTCCTCGACGTTGGCCGGGCGCGCGTACTCGACCTCCCGCAGCAGCACGGCCGGTAGTCCACACGACGCAGCGTCCGGCTGTCAAACGAGAACTGATCTTTGATCAAACGGCGATCCGGCCGCGGACTTCCAGCTCGAGCTGCGGCGCGCGCAGCACCACCTCGTCGCCGTCCTCGAGGAACGTG